>LIBO01000191.1 GCA_001438005.1 Verrucomicrobia subdivision 6 bacterium BACL9 MAG-120507-bin52
GCCCGGGCATGCGTTGCGGATGGCCGCCAGCGACTCGAAGGCAGTCGGCGTGCGCAGGGTCAGCTCGATGGCCTCGATCCCGCCGGCCAGCAGGGCGTTGGCCAATGGCACGGCATCAGACGGTTCGTCGATCACGACCACGGCGATGATCTTCTGCTGGCGGACTTTTTGCCGAAAAGCTTCGTGGCGTTGGGAGTTCATGGGAAATTTGCTATGTGGAGAGGGACCCGGCGGCTCGAGGGTATTCGGAGCAGAGAAAGCGGGTGGCGGGCACGTCCTCGGTGATGGTCGGGAAGCGGGCGGCCCACTCGTCAAAAAAGACGTTGTCGTTCCAATCGTCGCAGACGCTGGAGATCTCGCTGCTCAGGCTGTAGCGCTGGCCTTCCCATACCCAACCGGTGCCCTCCTCTGCCCAGAACTGATGGATGGTCCCGGGCGGAATCGTCAGGGATTCGCCGGGAGAGAGACGGACGATTTCCCTCGGGCCGAGCTCCCGCTGGCAGCCATTGACCGCGATGACAAAGCGCTCATCCGACCAATCGGCGTCCGACGTGGCCTTGGTCAGTTGCACGAGAATGTTCCCGCCGTGCCGACAAATGATGTCTTCCCGTTTGCTGCGGTGGAAGTGAGCCGGAGCACGCTGGTTTTCGGGATCGATGAGCAACTTCTCAGCGTAGGGCTTGGGGTAGCGGGGATCGTTCGAACGACCATTGCGCAGGGTGAAAAGAACACGCCCGATTTCCTCGAACCGCCCGCTGCCGAAGTCCGTGACATCCCACCCGAGCATGCCATCGCGCACTTCATCCCATTCCGGCCCCTTCGTCCGCCATTCCTCGCGCGTCCATTGGGCGTAGGGTGGCAGGGCAAATTGGAAGTGACGGCACACTTCCTGCGCGGTGCGGATGGCGTTTTCGATATCGGACCGCTTCATGTTTACATGATCCCATACTTGTCCCAACTCTCCTGGGCTTTCAATCCGCCCTTGATCGCTTTGAAGACGCGGCGCTCGCCGCGAGCCTTTTCCAGGGCGCGTTGGAAGACCTCGTCTTCGATCTCCGTGGGCACAATGCAGACGCCATCCAAGTCGCCGAACACGATGTCGCCGGGACGGACGGTCACATGGCCGAATTCGATGGTGCAGCGGAGGTCGACCACCTTGCCGCGCGGGCGTTGGTCCTGTGAATAGCGGCCCCACGAGAAGCAGGGGAAATTCTGCGCCAAGATGCCGCGGGTGTCGCGCGAGTAGCCGTTGACCACCGCTCCGGTCGCGCCGCGGTTGGTCGCCGCCATGCTCATCAACTCGCCCCACAACGCGTAGGTCGGAGAAGACCCCGAGCAGACATACACCTCACCGGGTTGGAGATCGTCGAGCGCGGTAAGCATCAGGCCGAACGGACGGTTGACCACCGCACTGCGGCGGTCCGGCCCCTCGCCGCCGACATCGTCCATTTCCAGCACCGGCATGGCGCGACCCACGACAACCATATCTTCGCGCAACGGCTGGACCTGCGGTGGGAGGAACTGACGGCGATAACCGAGCTCATCCATGATATCGCCGACCACGGCGGTGTAGAGTTCGCCGCGCGCCGTGGCGAAGAGTTCCGTATCGGTGGTTTTCATCAGATGTAGAACGCCCGGTCGGCGGGTGGCGTGCGAAGGCCGGGGTGGGCGGCGAGGACACTTTCGTCGATATCGAAACCGAGCCCGGGCCGGTCGGGCAGGACAAAGAAGCCATTCTCGATCGGCAACGGATGCGACAGGCATTGGTCGCGCCATGGCACGTCCTTAAGCATGAATTCCTGGCGGAAGAAATTCGGCACGGTGGCCATGGTGTGGGCCGAGGCGATGGTCGAGATAGGACCGTTCGGGTTGTGCGGGGCGATCGGCACGTTGTAGGTCTCGGCGAGGTTCGCCATTTTGCGCATTTCGGAAATGCCACCACAGCGCGTGATGTCGGGCATGACGATATCGGCCGCCTGCTTTTCGAGGATTCCGCGAAGCATGAAGCGAGAGTGCAGGCGTTCGCCGACGCAGACCGGCAGCGGAATCCTGCGGCGGATGTCGGCGATGGCGTCGGGAAACTCCGGCAGGGCCGGTTCCTCATACCACATGCAGTTGAAGCCCAGCTTCGCCAGCCGGTGCGCCATTTCGACGGCGGTCGGGCCGTTGAGAAAGGCGTGGGTTTCGATGGCGATGGAGACTTCCGGACCGACGGCCTTGGCCACGGCATCGACGACATCGAGGGCCAGGCGCTTCTGTTTTTCGGTGAGCCCGTTGTTGTCGCTGAGGTCCTCCCCATACCAGTAGTTCACATGGGCGAAGGGATCGAACTTCAGCGCGGTGAAACCCAGCGCGGCGGTCTCCTTGGCCTGGCGGGCATAATCCTCGGGCGAATGGCCGCCGCTGATGAACCAGTAATTGGCGTAGAGCTGGATCTTCGAGCGGTATTGACCACCGAGCAGTTGATAGACCGGCATCCCGGCCGCCTTCCCCTTGAGGTCCCACAGCGCGATGTCCATCGCACTGATCGCCGAGAGCAGCGGTCCGGCCTGCCCGAGCCAATTCATATCGCGATAAACCTTGGTCCAGAGATAGTCGATGCGGCGGGCGTCCTGGCCGGTGATGAAATCGCCCACGTGCTGGCAGGCGGCCTCGACGAGCGGCGAGCCCGGCCAGTTGGTGCCCTCACCCCAGCCGTGGACACCCGCGTCGGTTTCGATCTTGAA
>LIBO01000192.1 GCA_001438005.1 Verrucomicrobia subdivision 6 bacterium BACL9 MAG-120507-bin52
GGGGTCACCAAACCTGCGTTAGGGGCCTCGGGCAAATCCTGCCCGACTAATGAGTTCCCCAATAAAATCAATCCCCCGAGCGAAAGAGCCTTCAGCTTCACTTTCACTTTCTGGGTCCTTGCGGAATGGGAATGACCCGTCGGCGAATCACGGGTGGGTTCCGATTGGCGGCCTTAGCCCCAGGTTTCTGCACCTGCGCGGGTTGCCCCGGCAGGCCAGGCACCGGAGGTTGCCCTTGCCCTGGAACAGGCACCGCCGCCATCGGCGGCGCACCACCCCCCATTGCCTCATACTTCAGCGTGGCCATCTCATTTCCCTTTTTAATTTTTGCCTGCATTTTCGAAGGGTCCCCCGAAGCATCTTTTTTCAACTCCAACAAGATCATACCCTGCGCCGATGGCGACGCCTTCATCCCCACCAAAATCCGATCAGGCTTGGTTTTGTTTGCCACCATGACGAAATCCTCACCATCCATCCGGACATACCCGCCCAAAACCAGATCCTTGGCGAAATCCGCCTCCGCCGTGGCCGAGGCCAAGGTGAAAGGGGACTTCTTGCCTAAGGCCGCATAGCGTGACACTTCTAGCGCCTTGGGCAAACCCGAACGGGTCTCCGTGGCAGGCTCTGAAAGGGCGACTGGTGGCGGCATATCGGGACTCATCTGACCCCATCCTATCCCCTCCCCGACTAAAACGAGGATAACCCCCATCCCGAATGTGAAGAACTTGTTCACTCCTTGGCTGTCCTAAAAAATTGTCCCACCTCCGCTTCCCCCACCATCTTAGGGGGCTCTGGGCTCAATTTGAGATTGAGAGAAATTAACGCCACCCCACCTTCTGGTTGATACAACTGTCCCGCCCACTGGACAAATTGCCCCAAACCTCCCGTTAATCTCATCCGATTGCTCACCACCGTGCAGGCCACCCCCGGCTTCGGGCTCTGCAATGTCTGCTCCTCAATCTTGAGACCCGCTGCCGTCGCCGCACTTTGGGATTTTTTCTGCAGAGCCGGAGCCGGATTGTCCGTCGGAACCGTTTTTAAGTTCTTCTCCAACCAAGCCGACTTCTCCTCCCACTCCACCTTCTGGTCCATCCAACCCTGCGCCTCCTCCAACTCCGCACTCCTTTCACTGACGACACGCCGATTCGCCTGATCCCAGCTCAAAAGAAACTTTAGCCCCAAAAGATGAACGCCTGCCACCACCGCCATGGCCAAAAATAGGGTCAGCTTTTTTTCATGGCGCGTCAGCGTTCGCATCGGTCCCTCCTTCCTCCGTCACCACGGCTCCCACTGGAATCCCCTCCGCCTGAAATCTCGCATTCCCATTGGGCAAAAGAGACGGTTGCGGATGTTTCCACTGGTAGGCCGCTAGCATCGGCTCTTTCTTCAGCCACTCAAAATACTTCTCCGTCTGCTCCAAATCCTTGCCTTCTCCCCGCAAAAGCAGTCTCCGCGTATTGTAATCAAATGAGGTCAATCGCACCCCTTCAATCTCGCCCGGATCCTTCTCAATCAGCGGACGGGAAACCTGCCACAAAAGCTCTAAGGCATTCAGCTTTGGGTTCACTAAAGCTCCCGCCTCCCGCCAACTCATCGCCGCATCCCGAATCCGTCCCGACTCCTCCGCAATCTTCCCCAAATCACTTTCAATTCGGTACCGTTTCACCAGAGGAATCGAGACGAAAACCAATCCCGCCGTCATCAAGACCGCATAGGCCAAAACCCCCAGCCGAATCATCTTTTTGCGTTCCCCCTGCTGCGCCTTGACCAACCTCCGTTCCGTCAAAACGGTCGGCTGCAAATCCCACGGCCCCGCCGGCAGACGCGGAACCGCCCGTGCCTCGATTCGCACGGGACAGGGCAGTTGCGATAATATTTGCCGGGCTTCACCCGATATCTCTCCATCCTCTCGTACCACCAACTGACTCAGTGCCCCGCACGTTCCCTCCGCCTCCATTTGGGCTAGTAATGAGGCAATCTCCGTCGCCACCCCTGCGTTCAGCTCCTTCGCCAGCAACGGCTGCGTGTGTAGCCATTTTCCCCCCGAATAAAAATCGACCACCCAACGCTCCAGTTCCTTTCGTAAAACTCCCGAAGCCCCTCCCGCGGGAGCTGGCAATACTCTCCCAGCAATTTCATGCCTACCCGCCTCCTCAAGAAGCCAATCCTCCTCCAACGTGCCTGTCAGGACAGCCACCGCTTCCAGCTGACGCGATCTAGGTTCCCCCTCTCCTATTGCCGGAACGGGCTCAGTTCGAATTGCTTCCATCGCCCATACCGCCGCATCGGGATTCGTACCTAAAAGATTTTTCGACTCGAGTGCAATCTTGGCCAACTCCCTTGGTGCGATTCCCTCCTCGACCGGGATCCACAAGGGAATCGAAAAGAAGGAACGCGAAGGAAGACAAACTACGCAGCCCAAGCCCCCCTCCACCTTTTTTGGGCTATCCATTGGCCCCGCACACTGAGAGCCATCCTCCGTCGTACTCCACGCCTCCCACCCCTCAGGCCCTGGAAAAATAAACACCGGCCCCTTCACCTCTTTCCCCCTGCCCCTTTTCACCTTGGCAACCTTCGGCTTCAAGGAGCCTCCTCCTCACTCCACCTTGCTCTGACCTGAGGAGGATTCGATTTTCGGGAAATGAGAGCCACAACTTTTCTTGTAGCTTCCCCG
>LIBO01000193.1 GCA_001438005.1 Verrucomicrobia subdivision 6 bacterium BACL9 MAG-120507-bin52
TCATAGCTGCATGGGCCTCCTCCATGGTGTGGGCCGTGGCGGAGCGGGCACACTCCAGCCCAATTTTTGCCATGCACTCCTTAAAGAGCTGGCGATCCTCTCCTTTGCGTATGGCCTCGACTTGAGCCCCGATCATTTTGACGTTGTGTTTGGTCAGAGCACCCGACTCGTGAAGTGCCATCGCTGTGTTCAGTGCAGTTTGTCCGCCAAGAGTGGGGAGCAGTGCATCGGGTTTCTCCTTCGCAATGATCTTTTCGACGACCTCGGGAGTGATTGGTTCAATGTAGGTGCGGTCGGCAAACTCGGGGTCGGTCATGATCGTGGCGGGGTTACTGTTGACCAAGATGACCTTATAGCCTTCTTCCCGCAGAGCCTTGCAGGCTTGGACCCCGGAGTAGTCAAATTCGCAGGCCTGTCCAATAATGATTGGTCCCGATCCGATGATAAGGATGGATTTTAGGTCGGTCCGGCGGGGCATGGGGTGGAGAATAAGGGAAAGAGAACGTTCTAGAAGAAGGAATTACAGAATCATATTCACGCGATGTGAAAAATTAGGCAGATAAGGGGAACCAGTGAAAGAGGGCTTCGGCGATCCCCGCACCAGCTTCTTGCTGGGCAAGGTAGCCGCCCTCATTTCTGACCTGAGTAAGGACTTCTGGAACAGAGTTCGAGGGGCAGGCGAGGTAGTGACCAAACTTGCGTTGCAGCATGGGCAGATCGTTGAGGTTGTCGCCCGCAATAAAGGTGGAGGAGGGAGCGAGATCGAGAAGCTTCTGAATTTCAGCCAGGCAGGATCCTTTATGATAATCCACATGGGCAAAACGAAAGTAAGGTCCGTTCCGTACCGTCGAGATTTCGGGATGTTCCCGAATGATTTCGCTAACCAAGGCGTGAGTTCGATCGATACTCTTTTGGGAGCCCGCCACCAAACCAATAGCTCCCGCGTCCGGAATCACGGTTACTTCATCCGTGGAACCAATCTCGCGTTCGATCCGCTCCAGTAGCGCCCCGTGCCGGCCAAAGAGGGCTTGATGGGTTTCCGTACAACACTTGTTCCAAGCCTCTAAAGATTGCGCCTCCCCCTCCTTGATCTGATGAATCTCCCGCTCGACCGTAATAATCCAGTCGGGCATGGTGGGGGCCTGATGAAAGACGAGGGCCTCCCGCAAGCTTTCCCATGAGCGGCCGGTGGCAATCACCCAGGCAATCTCCGCCTTTTTTCTTGATTGGCTGAGCCAGCGAAAGAATTCCGGCGCGAGCGGCTCTTCGGGATTTTCCCCCGCAAGAGTTCCATCAAAATCGGTGCAGACGAGGCGCGCCTTCAATGGGGAAGGTTAAACTCGTAGTGCAGAACCGAGGCAAGGAAGAGCGAGGCTGTCTCGGAACGAAGCACGAGCGGTCCCAAAGAGGCGGGCTGATATCCAGCGGAGCGGGCTCGACCGATCTCCGCTGGGGTAAAATCCCCCTCTGGGCCGATGAGAAGATCGAGGGATGGGGTTGTGGCACCCTGTCGCGCCGCAGCGAGCAGGACGGGCAAAGGTTTAGCCTCTGGCTGTAGGGAGCCGATGATTCGGCCGATCGGGGGGGCGGGGTCGGGCGAGGAGAGAAAGTGATCTAAGGGGGCGGCCTCATGGATTTTGGGTAGCCAATTTTGCCCGGACTGCTTGCAGGCGGCGAGAGCGATCGAGTCCCAACGGTTCGAGATACGTTTCTCGCCGGTAGGCTTGGAAACGGATCGTTCGGAAGCAATGGGCCAAATTTCGGTTACACCCAGCTCGGTCAACTTTTGAATCAGAAGGTCCATTCCCGCAGGCTTGATCAGAGCTTGGCCGAATCGGACGCGGCAGGGCAGGGGAGGGGTGCGGGTGGTCGAGAGAGTTTGGTAGGAGACCGCACGGGAGGAGACATCGGTCAGTCGAACTCGGGCTTCATTTCCTTTCCCGTCAAAAACTGCCGCCGAGTCGCCCGGGCGTAGCCGAAGGACATCGTTGGCATGATGAGACTCCTCCTCCGACAAGATGCCGGAGGACAGGTTAGGATTAAAAAAACGGTGGCCGGGCACGGATCAAACCTGGAAAAGTTTCTTCGCCCTCTCAAGGAAGGAGTGCCCTTCGGGATGAGTGTGTTCATCACAAAGTTTAGCAAAACGCTCGAGGGCGTCTTTTTGAGCCGCATTCAGCTGTTTCGGGATCTCCACCTGAATACGGATATGAAGATCGCCTCGGCCGCGACCCGATACGGCAGGAACCCCTTGCCCCCGAATGCGAAAGATTTTATCGGCGGTGGTCCCAGCAGGAATCTTGAGTTTCATCTCCCCGTCTAGGCTGGGAATGCTGATCTCTGCGCCTAGGGCCAGTTGGGTGAAAGAAACGGGAACATCACAGGTAAGATCGTTCTCTTCCCGATCGAAGACAGGGTGGGCGGCAACGGAGAGTACGACATACAGATCACCCGCTGGTCCACCTCGCGAGCCAGCCTCCCCTTGGCCAACCGAGCGGAGGCGGGAGCCGGTATCGACGCCCGCGGGGATCTTAAGCTTAATGCGAGCATTCTCCTCCACGCGACCTTCGCCCCGACACGACTTGCACGGGTTTTGAATCGCTTGGCCCGTGCCGCCGCACTTGGGGCACGTCTGGGCAATGGAGAAGAAGCCACGGCTAACTGCGACCTGG
>LIBO01000194.1 GCA_001438005.1 Verrucomicrobia subdivision 6 bacterium BACL9 MAG-120507-bin52
CCCCGCCACTACCACCGCATCCACCAGCGGTCCGCCTTAAGGTCTATTTTCGAATTAGGCGGTAAGGGAACTCAATAGGAATTTCCCTGACATTGCCAGCTGACCAACCTGCTAAGTTGGCCACGCTATAACCGGCCCCTCCGAAAACAAAGTAGAAGAGGGAGCTCCACGTATCCGCTGTTTCCGACTTGGCGTACCAGAGCCGAGGTTTGAGGTCGGACGGGCCGTGGACGGGAAGGTCGATTCCCCCTCGGCGCTCTTCCCCACCGATCTTGATTTTTTCGAGTGACTCGTATCGGATCCAGAGTGGTTTGGTGTTGGGGGTTGGTTTGGGGGGAAGGACAGGGGCGACAGTGACTTTTGGACCCCGCTCAACCCGAGATTGATTGGCTGCCTGCATCGTCGGTGAATCGATCGGGATTTGGAGAATTTGCCGATAGGTACCGGCGGGGAGAAAAAGAACTTTGTCCGGGTCCTCGTTCGGGACTTCGACATCTGAGGGTAAATTTAGATTCGCGATTTCCGGGGTGAGCGGAGGTTTGGGTGGGGTGAGTGTTTTTTTTTCGGCGGAAGGCGTGGATTCTGGCTCTTTTCCAGCGCCGCCCATTGGGTCGGAGGGGGTGGGGGGCTCCGCGACGGCCTCCACCGCCTGATTTGTCGTTGCGTTGGAGGTAGGGGTAGTGGCGCCGCCCATCGGGTCGGCGACGGGTTCTTCTTTTGTCGGCGTGGTGGCAGGTGAGTTGGTGGCAACAGGGGTTCCGCCTCCCATGGGATCAGGTGCGACCGACTCAACGGCATCCCGAGCCATGGCGGTCATAGTCGCAAACGCTAAAATAAGAAAAAAAATGTGACTCACGTGATGAGTCCTACTCGGCGAAGCCAGACGGCGGCGCGAGGGTGCTCTTGGCTCCATCCTTGGAGTTCCCACAACCAGCCGACTTTGTCCGCAAAAAGGTAGAGGCCGCCCAGACCAAAAAGGAGGATCGAGCTGGTCCCCGCCAGAAAAGAGGGAATACGGTTTCCTTGACCGAGGGCAATGGAGAGACGGGTAAAGACAAGAAAGCCGAAGAGGACGAAGACACTGCTGAAAATTGTCGCGGCCACATTTCTCCTGGCATCGGTCATGCCGAAGGCGACTCCGAACAGACAGAGAAGCGGGCAAGCCAGCGGATAAGCCAGCCGATTCCAATGTTCCGTTTCATAGGGGGCACGGAGGCGATCGTTTAAACGGGCCCGATCGAAGGCAAGGCGCGTGACGTCGGGCCAAGGAAGTTCGTCGGGTGGGAGGAGTTTCGCCGCCAACGTTTCGGGCGGAGCGGTGCACTCGGGCAGAACCAGTTCGGGCAGAAGGGGTCCCAAGGTTTCTTGCCCTTGGGATGCGCTGTATTCCGCACGGCGGGCGTTGTGGAAGTGCCAGGTCCCCCCTTGGTAAGTGGCTGAGGAGGCGAAGATTTTGGACAAGTCGCGACCGTCGGGTTCGGAGCGGAAGAGGATTTCCAAATTTTCCGCTTTTTTCTCTTTCAACTGAATTCGCCCGATGTACCAGATCTCACTTTGGGTGGCGTTCGGCAGCATCGGAGAGCGGTAGACGATCTGCTGGAAGGTATTTTCCTCGATCGGCTCCTGCTTAATCTGCTTCTTCACCTTTTCGCGGCCTGCCTGAGCGGTGGGGGAGAGAGAGAAAGAGAGGAAGTAGAGAATGACCGAGAGCCCCGCGCTGCAGATCAAGAAAGGTTTGGCCAGAGTGACCGGGCTCATGCCTGCGGCCAAGAGGGCGACCGATTCCCGATGGCGCGAAAAGTAGGCCAGAACGTAAAGAGTGGCGAAAAGAACGGCGACGGGGAGGATCGACTGAGCAAGGTCGGGAAGTTGGATGAGAAAGTATTTCGCCAGCAGGGGGAGGGGGGGATTTTTTTCAACCAAGCGGCCCAATTTATCGAAAATATCGAACATGAGCCACAGGACGAAAAGAGCGGTGATGACAAAAGCCAGGGGAACAAGGACAGAGCGCCAAAGATATTTTTCGACGATTTTCATTTTCCGTGCGAATCTACTCATAGCATCCGAATGAATCTTGCCCACGATCTTTCTGCCTTAGAGGAGACCATCCAACGGTTTCGCGCGCTGGTGCCGGCGGTGGAGGCGGCGGGGCGGGCGTTGGCGGAAAGGGTTAAGGCAGGGGGCAAAGTCCTGACCTGTGGAAATGGGGGTAGCGCGGCCGACTCGATGCATTTGGCCGAAGAGATGACGGGGCGATACCGGGGGAATCGGAAGGCGCTGCCCGCTCTGGCCCTTTGTGCGGATGGCTCGGCCCTGACTTGTATCGCGAACGACTGGTCGTATGAGGATGTCTTTTCGCGCCAAGTGGAAGCGTTTGGCCAAAAGGGAGATGTCTTAATTGTTTTTAGTACGAGTGGAAAATCTCCCAATATTCTTAAAGCGATCCAAGTCGCTAAAAGTCGTAATATGTTGATCATCGGAGCTTTAGGAAAGGATGGCGGATCGGCGAAGGGGCTGTGTGACCATGCCATTGTGGTGCCGAGTGAGGATACGGCGAGGATTCAGGAGATTCACGGGTGGTTGATCCACGCTTGGCTGGAGTGTGTGGAGGCGATTGCGGTCGGAAAGAGTTGAGAGCACGGAGTTTGTCCTTGGAAGAGGGCGGGGG
>LIBO01000195.1 GCA_001438005.1 Verrucomicrobia subdivision 6 bacterium BACL9 MAG-120507-bin52
ATACACTACCCCCCCCACAAGATTCCACGCCAGAATCACCGCAAACCCCGTGAGGGAGATCGCCACCGATTGCGCGGTTGCAATTCCAAAAGTCCCTAAAAAAGTAACGAAAGCCGCTTCCCGTAATCCTAATCCATTCCAAGTGATCGGAAGCACGGTAATCATCGCCACCATCGGAAGAACCGAAGCCAATTGCCAAAATCCCACCGCCAACCCCATCCCACGCGAAACACAGTAAAACAGAGAAACCAGGAGAAGTTGCGCGAGGATGCTTAGTCCCAGCCCCGCTCCCGCCCCCACCGGATGGGTCAGACAAATGTGGCACGCCTCGGCTCCTTCCCCCGCCACTTTTCGCCACCCGACGCGTTCCCTGCCACTCATGACTTTGGCGGAGGCGGGATGTGCCAAAACGAGTAGCAAAACAAAGAGAATTGCTGACACGATGAGAAAGGCATAAGCCCCCGCTTGGGTGACAGGGTGTGACGTTAGATCGTTCCAGTGGGGCAAAATGAGAGCCGCCCCAACCGAAACGGTCGCCGTCAAACCCAGCACCCGCTCTAACAAAATCGAAACGACTGCCGCGGCTCTGGCCTGCGGAGCATCCTGCGCTGCCCAATACGCCCGCATGACATCGCCCCCCATCATTCCGGGCAAAACACTGTTGAAGAAAAGTCCCGCCATCGAAAGTTGGGCTGTCCGGCCCCAATCCACCGCCGCCCCGGCCACTTCAAGCAATAAATGCCATCGCACGATCGAGATCACCACGACACCTCCGTAGGTCAATGAAGCCAAAGCCAACCAAAGAGGATCAGCCTGTCGCACCACTGCCCCAAACTCCCCCCAATTTAACTTTGTGGAAAGAAACCAGACCGCCGCCACCGTGAAAACAACTCGCGCCGTCCACCCCAACCACGCTTTTGTCCCTGCATTCACTTGCCCAAATCTAGGCAAGACTCGCACAAAACCGAGAACTACTTCCCTACAACAGACCCCTTCTCTTCAAATCTCGCACATGATCTCCTCCTGAGGCCAACACCATGTCCAAGGCAAATTTCAGCAAGCAAACTTCCCACCCATCATCCACTCCCGTCAGCACCGCCGACAGCGGATCCCCCTTCGCCTCCACCTCTTTCTTCACCTTGTCGGAAACCTCCCCCAATGCCCCCGTCACGTCATATCGTCGGGTCTCATCTTTACGAAAGCTAAAGCCATACTTTAAAATTGCGATTTGGGAGGCAAACTCGCTCACCGCATCCGCGTATCGTTCCGCTTTTTCCCCAAATCCATCCAGGAGAAGTTTGGCAAAGCCATCGGGCGTGACCAACTCAGGCTTTTGCGCGTGGATTCGGCCCTCTCGCACACGCATCCGGTTCACCGCATCCATTTCCTCCGTGATCAGATGATAGTTTAGGATCGTCGTGCCAAAGGTTTCCAACCTCTTTTGGGGAGGCAGGATCACTTTGGTGTTTTCCAAGGCGTAGTGAAAATCGTCCGGCTTCATCGCACCCTTACCTTGGCCCACTTTCAGCGCAGATCAAACTGGACTGCAGCCCCAAAAAAGTCTCCCCTAGTGCTACCGTTTAAGAAAACTAAACTGAATACAACACGGCTCGCATGACCGCTTCTTGCACCTCGGCGACCGATTTGGAGACTGCCCGGCCAATCAGATCCATCTTCGAAACCTCCGCAATCCTTGCGCTATATTTCAACAAATCGGCATCACTAAAGACCGACCGCAAAAGCTGGCAGGCACTCGATAGGCTAATCAAGACCACATCCCGCGGCCCCGGAACCTCCCCTTCGGCAATGACCGATTGAATCCTCTTACGCACCTCCTGCTCCTCTTGATCGTTCACCATCGGATATCGCCGCCCAGGAATGACCCACAGAAATCTCTTCTCCTCCCGCTTGATAATCCCTCGCTGCACTAGACGATCTAAGGTCTTCTCCCGCAGTCTATCCCCCTCGGCCGAAAAAACTCCAACCCAGTGCTTCGCATCCTTCTTATCTTTAGCCTCCACAATCTTCTCCAGCAACGGATCCAGCATTGCCTCCCCCGTCGGTTTGGCACTGACCAAGCTCAGATGGGTCAAATCGGTATCGATTCGATTCTGAAAGGCTAGCTCCAGTAACGCCGCACCCGCCAACGCCTGATCCATCGCTAAAGGAGGTAAATCGACAAACTTCCCGCTCTTGTCATCCAAGGACAGCAGCACGATCTCTTCCGGAAATGTAAGCATCCCCCTATGTTTCCCCTTTTGCCTTGAGGAACAAGAAAACTCTTCCCCCGCACTTGACCCCGCCCTATCTCGCCTAACCTACTGACATGCGCCTGATATGGATTTTGGGGGATCAACTCCTCCCCACTCACCCTCTTATCCCATCTCCGTCCTCCGATCTTCTTGTCGGCATGATTGAATCTTATCCCCGTGGCACTCACATCCAGTACCACCAGCAGAAACTTACTCTCCTCTACTCCGCCATGCGCCACTACTCCGCCGACCTAAAAAAACGTAAGTTCAACACGCTTTATCATCACCTGACCGATTCGCCGGCACAAGGGGACTACACCACCGTTTTAGCGAAATGGATCGATCAGCACCGAATCCGAGAAATCCACTTACTCGAACCGAACGAGTACGACGCGCTTCACTCGCTCCCCGCT
>LIBO01000196.1 GCA_001438005.1 Verrucomicrobia subdivision 6 bacterium BACL9 MAG-120507-bin52
TTTAGAGAGAGCCGACGGCGAGGGCGACCGCGGCCAGGAGCAGGGTTGCGCCGGTCAGGCGAAGGGCCAGAACTCGGCGATCGCCCGATGCCGTCCCTCCCCCGGCCGCTCCCTCCAGGAGCACAGCCCAAAGGCCACGGGCCGCATAAATTACGTTGGTAGCAGTGGCATGGCCAAATAGCCCGATGACAAGAATCACAAGGGAGGTTTGAAATCCAATCACGGCCGAACCTACGAGCGAACCCATCCTAGAAGCGGGCGGCAGGAAGAGAGACGAGGGGCGGAGTTGACGAAATTCGGGCAAGAAGAGCAGTGGCGTAAGTAGGACTAGGGTAGCAAACATCAAAGGCTGAAACCAACCGATGCCCAGAGATCGCGCAAATTTCTGAACCGTAATATCAGTCAGGGCAAAAAAGAAAGCGGCGAGAAGAGCCCAGCCTGTCGTGATGCGATCAAATCTCTTAGGCCACCAAGATTTCTCCTTTGGAGAAATGGAGAGTAGCGCCACCGCGACACTGGTCAGGATGGCGCCCGCCATTAAGCCTGAGGTGATTGGTTCATCCAAAAAAAGGGAGGTAAGAATCGCTACAAAAACGGTTTTCGTTCCGAGGAGGGGAGTTGCATGGGAGAGGTCGCCATGGGCTAAGGCCCGAATGGCGCACAGGCGGCCAATAAAAAGGGAGGTCCCAGCCAAAAGGGCGCCCCAAAATCCTGAGCTATTGGGTTGGCCTGGAAAAAAAAAGACAAGGGGAGCGGACCATCCCGCCATGGAAAGATTGGAAAGAGCGGTAACGATGCGCGGGTGGGCTCCGCACCGAAGCCCTAATTTCAGCCCCCACGATCCGAGAGCGTACAGAAATGAGGCGAGGAGCGGGATGAAAAGTGGCACATTTCATCGTGCCCACAAAACCGGAAATCGCCAAGTCGGGAGCAGGGCTTGCTCTGGTGGGGCAAACTGGTTAGGAAAAGAGGGTGATCCGAGAATTTGTCCCCGTTTTGTTCTCTCTTGGCATGGGCTTAGCCATCGCGCTTGGGGGAATCGGATTGGGCATCATCCTCGGCAAGGTTGGCCGAAGAAACAAAGGCAAGGACATGGCCTACGAGTGTGGCAAGGATCCGATCGGATCGCCCTCGGCTCGCTTCTCGGTCAAGTTCTACCTTGTGGCCATGATCTTTATCCTTTTCGATATTGAGGTAATTTTCATGTATCCGTGGGCCGTTAGCCTGATGGGCTTTAAGGAAAGTGGTATGGGGTGGCAAGTCTTTGGGTTGATGTTGGCTTTCGTCCTCTTAGTCGAGGTCGGCCATTTGTACGCCTACAAAAAAGGGGTGTTCGAATGGAACAAACGGGGGTGACAAGGCTCAGAGTTTTAAGATGACAGGATCTCCAGCCTTAATTCCGAGTTTCCTGGCCGCACTTCCCTGATTCACGGCGATTTCAAACTCCCCGTCGCTGTTAATCAGGGCAAAAGGTCGGCTCGCTGGGGCCTCCGCGTAGGTTCGAAGAAAAGGAAGGGATAAAGATTTCCCTCTCACCCTTACGGTCAACAGTTGGCCTACCTTGAGCTTGCCTAACTCCGATCCTGGAATGTTGGTTAAAATATTTCCGTAATGATCGATAAAGAGAACTTGTCCCTTCGCCATCGTGGGCATGACGGTGGCAGTATTGCGGGGAAGGCGGAGAATCTTTTCCGCCTTGGTTCCCAGCAAAGCAAAAGAATCTTCATTCGCCAGTTGGGCAGCGGCCGGGCCAAAAATATCTCGGGCGTGAAAGGTAGAGGACACTCCTTTCGTTGGAATCGGTAGGATGCGCGCCTCCGCCAGACCCTCCCGTGCGAGGACCTCTGTCAGAATTCCGTTGTCGGGGGCGAGATAGAATCGACCGGCTTGAGTTCGAACGGCAAGGCCCGCTCGGGAGGAGCCCACGGTCGGATCGACCACGGCGATTACGACAGTGCCGGAAGGAAGAGTGCGGGTCGACTTAGCGAGAAGGTAGGAGGCGGCCGGAATGTCGTAGGCCGCGTTGGCGTGAGAGAGGTCGAGGATTTCAACGGTGGGAGAGACCGTTTTAATCGAGCCTTTCAGTTGGGCGACATAGGGATCGCTGGGGCCGAAGTCGGTAAAGAGGGCAATGAGTGGGCTCACGGAACGTTGAGATTGGCATCCGGAAAGGAAGGGGAAAAGCGCAAGGAGCGGCCAGAGAGGGATCAAAGCGGAGCGCATGGGTTACCTCTTTTTGGAGTCGCTCGAATTGATCAGCTCCCAGAATTTTGGATTTTCGGCCAGAACCTCATCCTCCGAAAGGGGGAGTTGCGAGCGAAAGGCGAAGTCTTTCAGTGAGTTTTTGTGGAGGACGCGATGGATCACGAGCCCAGGAGAAGTCTTTTCAAAATAGATGCGGTACTCTCCCGCCCGATATCGGTACAAGGTGCGATCGGGCCGGCGGACGATGCCGAATCGGTCAGGATGTTTTTCAAGAAAGTCGGAGGTGAGGACATCGAACTCCCGCAAAACCTCCACCTGAAGGGGCGTTGGTAATTGAGTAATTTCGGCAGAGCTCGCGGGGGTGAAGATGATTTGAAACGAGGCCATGGAGGAAAATAGTAATCGGGTGGTGGGGGTGAGGTCGAGGCTGGAGGCGGCGGATTGAGCGTGCGT
>LIBO01000197.1 GCA_001438005.1 Verrucomicrobia subdivision 6 bacterium BACL9 MAG-120507-bin52
TCCCTTGGCATTTCAAGATTCAGATCCTCAAACTTGCTGGAGTCGCCCTTGGGATCAGACGTGGCGAATCCTCGCCTTCGATATTCCCTCTCGACCCCACGGTCGCCGTCAGAAACTTTGGCGTTGGCTAAAACAGCACCGTCTGGGGCTTCTGCAACGGAGCCTTTGGATTTCCGCCAAACCCCTGCAAGAGATTCGTAATCTTTTTCACGAATCGGCTAATTCCCAGACTCTCGTACTTTGGGAGGCTCCCACCCCAACCGGGCTTCACCCTCACTCCATCGTGGAACAAGCTTGGGACATGGCCGATATCGATTCTCGATATGAAAGTGCCATCCATCTCTGCCAACTGGACCCTACACCTGGAAATATCCGCAAGGCCACTTTTCAATGGCAAAAGGCGGTGCAAGCCGATCCTCTTTTACCCCGAGACCTCTACCCTAAAACATTCCGCGGCTTCCGTGCCACCGAGAAACTCACGAAAATGTGGTCGAGATTTAGTGCGGCAGGATCCTAGCCGTATGTCGCCCGCAATTGTTCAAGAGCACAACCATTTCCTCATCGTGGATAAACCGGCCGGCTGGCTCGTTCACCCCACCCGACCCGATGGCACTTTTACCCTGATCGACTGGCTCCGCGACCAGTACCCTGATGAATTTCTCTCCCTCGTCAGCCGACTCGACCGCGAAACGAGTGGCCTTCTCCTGGTGGCAAGGGGCAAAGAAAACGCCTCCCTCTTTGGCAAAATGCAGCAGCGACGCGAAATTCATAAAAGTTATCTCGCCTTGGTTCACGGTCGGCCACCCGACTCAGGGCTGATCGATCAACCTCTCGACCGACTCGGCAAACATCAACCCAGCCAAATCTATATGCGCCAGGCGGTCATCCCCGGGACTTACCCCGCCCAAACCGAGTTCAAAACCCTCGCCACACGGACACACCCCCAACTCGGGGAGATTAGCCTGGTCGAAGCCACCCCGAAAACCGGCCGCCTCCACCAGATTCGTGCCCACTTCGAGCACTTAGGCTTTCCAGTCGTAAACGATAAGATCTATGGCCAGCCCGATCAAATATTTCTAGACTATATCGATAAAGATACCATAAATGAGCCAAAAATGGCCAGACATAGCCTACATTCAGCCAAATTGGCCTTTATTTGGCTAGATTTGCCAGTTTTGTGTGAAATTGGGCTTCCACCTGATCTCGCCGCCCTGTGGGTCGGGTCAAACCCCACCTCTGACCCATTGCCAGCGGGCATAGCCGCGTGAGCAGGCCCATCTATCGGTTGCCCACCTTCAAGGTAGAGAAGGTAATGCTGGCTACGACCGAGACGATCGACTGGGGACTCAAACTCCTCGGCATCCCACCCCTCTGGCAAGAAACCAAAGGCAGTGGAATCAAAGTGGCCGTGCTCGATACCGGTATCGCCCTCGAACATCCTGATCTAAAACCTGCCATCCTCGCAGCCCGCGACTTCACCCGCAGCCCCTCCGCCGCCGATGACGCCCAAGGCCACGGCACCCATGTCTCCGGAATCATTGCCGCCCGCCGCAACTTGCACGGCATCGTCGGCGTTGCCCCCGAGGCGAAAATCATCTCCGCCAAAGTTCTTAATGATGAAGGTGTCGGTACCGCTGAGGAAATCGTCGCCGGCATTCGCTGGGCCATCGAATCAGGGGCCGACATCCTCTCCCTGAGCCTCGGCAGTCCTGAACCTGACCACGAAATTCACCAAGCCCTCCTCCTCGCCATCTCCAAAGGCATCTTCGTCATTACCGCCGCCGGCAATGAAGGCCCCGAACTAGATACTGTGGGTTATCCCGCCGGTTTTCCCGAAATGGTCGCGGTCGGCTCGATCGACCGCCGGAAACGCCTCTCTCGTTTCTCCTCCCGTGGCCGACAGGTGGATGTGGTGGCCCCCGGAGATGAGATCACCTCCTGCTACCCTCCCCGTGGCTACGCCGTCCTGAGCGGCACCTCGATGGCCACCCCCTTTGTTTCCGGCGTGGTGGCCCTCGCTCTCGCCAAACACCGCAAACTAGGAGGAAAGACCCCTCTCCGCACCCAGCAGGATCTGATCGAACACTTGTGCCGCACCTCGGCCGATGCCGGACCCGCTGGCTTCGATCCACTCTACGGGTGCGGAATCCTCGACCCAGCCAAGCTCATTCAATCGTAAGTCATCGACGATCGGAACCAACCGCCTGCCCCAGCCTCACCCCTGAGGAGTCGGCTGCTGAATCTGAACCCCCTGCAACGGAATCCTCGAAACAATCTTTCCATCATACAACACATCCAACGAATACTGTCCAGGGCTCGGCAAGCGCAGCCCCGCAATGTTGAATATAAAATTCTGACTCCAGAAAAACGCCTGCGCTGGCGGTTCGCCCATGGTGAACTCAATCCTCGGCCCGCCCTCGGGCAAAATAGCTTTCCCATCCGAATCGATAAACGAAATCTGAATGTTGTGCTTTCCCTCATCCCCCGTCCGAAAAAGGAGGCGCAGAGCAATCGAACAGTGCGGATGCACCGCCGGATATTGCCGCGCACAGATGGTGTCAAAGGATCCCAAGACACACAGCTTCCCCTGATAATCACTGGCCGAATCGGCAATGAGCGCGGTGAGAACTTCCAT
>LIBO01000198.1 GCA_001438005.1 Verrucomicrobia subdivision 6 bacterium BACL9 MAG-120507-bin52
TGTTTATGAGAGAATTTTTCGATGCAGGAGTCGCGTCTGCCCGTGGGCAAATTTTGGCCCGGTCGCGGGCGGTGGCGAGATGGGCCAAAGCTGTATGGCTGATCTGTTTGCTGGCGAGCTTATTGCCCTCGGTTTATGCGCAGACCTTGTCCGGCACGTTGACTGGAACCAACACCCTGAGCAACAGCACGACCCTTGTCGGGAATATCACGAACAACGGGCTTTTGATCATCAATAAAACCACCAATTTCTCTATCACCAACCTAATCTCGGGGACGGGGTCTCTCAAAGCCACCATCATCAAAGGCGGGGTACTAACGCTCACGGCCCCCAACCAATATGGCGGCGAAACCCACTTGGACTCCAGCAGTTCCGGATCGCGCGCAAACTTTATCCTGAACAATCCCACCGGAGCGGCCTTGTACAACGGAACGAATGGACAAATCGTCATAGGGAATTCCGTCTACCTGCAAACGCTGGCCACCAACCAGCTGGGCACCAATGTGAGCATTCGCTGGAATGTGATCAACAACACCAACTACGGCTATTTCGTTCTTATGGGCCAGAATCAGACAGTCGGAAATCTGGATCCCGGAACGGATGCAGCCAGGGCAGTGATTGAAAACACGGAAAGTGAAACCAGTGTGGGCAACAGCATCCTAACCGTTCATCAAACATCGGACTTGGTTTTTCCCGGGTTTATCCGAAACACCAGCACTGGCTCCGGAACCTTGGGCTTGGTGAAAGATGGATCAGGAAAATTGACCCTGACGGGCGCCAACATCACCTACACTGGAACCACTACGGTGAACGAGGGAACCTTGGTGCTAAGCAATGCCACTGCTTACGCCAGCGCCTCCACGGTCCAAGGAACTGGAATTCTCAGGGTGTCTGGATCCATCGGCCCAGGGGCCAGCATCACCGTGACCAATGGAGGAACGGTGGAAGGATCTGGAGAGATTCCCAGTCTCTCCATCCGCTCTAATGGGTTGGTAAAAATTGGGTCTGCATCGACGAACTCTGCGGGAGCCTGGGATACGGGTGGAACAATCAGTTTTTCAGACGGTTCCAAAATCGATGTCACCGGCTTGTCCCTGAGCCAGCAGCCTTACGTATTGATTCGTGGCAGCAGCGTGAGCGGGACGCCTATCTTGCAAGGGGCGACGGGGTTCACCGTGGCCAACAGCGGCAATAGCATCACCCTAACACCGGTCTTGGATTCGGATGGGGACGGGCTGAACGACGGGCAGGAAATTGTGCTTGGCACGAATCCCAATCTGGCCGATACCGACGGAGACGGCGTTCCGGATGGGCAAGAAACCGCATTGGGCTCCAGTCCGACCGATGCGATGAGCATGCCGAAAACGAAAGTCGTCTACTGGGGCCAGACACTCAACACGAATGCCGCCGCCAATATTCCGACAAACTTGCCCAGTGACATCGTGAAAATCTCCGCGGGCGGGACCTTTGCCGTGGCGCTTTCGAGCGCAGGTCGGGTCTATGCCTGGGGGAATTCCACCAACGGCGTGACCAACGTGCCGCCGGGGGCAACGAGCGGAGTGGTCGACGTAGTGGCGGGCCTTGGCTTTGTTTATGCCCGTAAGACAAATAATACGATCGTGGCGTGGGGAGACAGCAGGAACTTAACGAATTTGCCAAGCAACAACATAATCAAAATCGTGGCTGGTCGGGATCAGGGCCTGCTGCTGGATTCAACAGGAAAGGTTACCCAGCGTGGCCCGAATAATTCGGGCACCGCCAACGTCAACACGGACAGCAACTGGCAAAGTGGGGTGACGGACATCGGTGCGGCTATCTATAACCATATCGCACTCAAAAATGGTGCGGCCATAGTGACGGGTATAGCCAATCACAATGCCCGCGTGGTGCCAACGGAGGCGGCCAGTAACGTAAAATCGGTCTATGCCCATGGCGGCAGTACCCTCACGGCAATTCTCTCCAACAACCAGATTGTGATGTGGGGAAAGAACGACACCGTTCAAGTAGTGGGGCTAAAAAATCTGGTCGATGCCGGCAGTCTTCCCGGAGTCACGGTGACCCGGTATGCAACTGGAACGCAAAACGACGCCCAGTTGGTCCTCAGCCAGAGCAACGACCCCACGATTCGGAAGTTTTTCTCTACCCATGGGTATTGGACAGGATTGCTGGACAGGGATGGCAAACTCCATGCCTGGGGAGCCTCTTGGGCTGTCCCGAACAGCCCGGTGCCTGCGGCGATGGCCTCAAACGTGGTTGCGGCCGCTGGAGGTGAAAACTTTGCCTTAGCGTTGGTACTCGACCAAGACGGGGACGGGTTGGCTGATAACGTGGAAACAGGCACCGACACTTATGTTTCTGTCAATAACACCGGGACCGATCCATTGGATGACGACTCCGACAACGACGGATTGAATGACGGCGAGGAGGTCATCACCTATGGCACGAATCCCGTATCAGAGGACACCGATGGGGACGGGGTCAACGACAAAGCCGAAGTGGATTACGGCACAAGTCCAACCGTTAGCACGGTCTTCAATCGCTTGATCAACGGAAGCTTTGAGGATGGAACGGAGAAGCCGAGTCCGGGGGGTAATTTACCGACCCACCAAGACAACGTTCCCGGCTGGAAAACTACAG
>LIBO01000199.1 GCA_001438005.1 Verrucomicrobia subdivision 6 bacterium BACL9 MAG-120507-bin52
CGCACTCAAAGAACCGGCGGTTGCGGTGACCGTGACCCCGACCGAGCCATCCGAAACCGCGTCATCTATCGCAGATAGCGCGAAGGTCGCGCTTGTCTGACCGGATGGAATCGTCACTGACGCGGGCACTGTGACCTCCGAGATATCGCTGCTGGCCAAGCTTACGACAAGATCTAGCCCCTGTGCTTGGTTCAGAGAAAGCGTACCAGTCGCTGCATTGGCGCCCGCAGTTTCGGCAAAAGATGTCGGAGTTATGGCCAGCGCAAGCGACGGCGGCGGAGTGCCCGAACTAATGACGACATCGTCGAGCGCAAGGCCATCGCGCGAACCCGAACCGGGAGAGGCGCTGGGCTTGTAAACCCATCGCAAGTAGACCACAGAACTTTGGTTGGAGAGAGCAGCCGGCAGGGGGATTGACGAGAATGACGTAAGGGTGCCTTCAGCAATCGTCCCGCTGGTGTAAGTCGCGCCCGGAACTGCAACAAATCCGCTGGTCGGCGAAGCCAGGCTATATTCGAGGTTAAAGTCGTGAGAGCGCTCCTGCTCCCGCACTTTGCTCACCTTGTATGAAATGTTGAGGTTGTTTTGGCCCGTTGTGTTGGCAATGGCCAAGACGAGCGAGGAATTTTCAAATGCGCTGCCGGAGCCCAAGAGCCCTATCCTGGAATCATAGTTGTAGTTCGCGCCAGTGTTTAGAGTCGCTGTCCCGACGGTCATCGCCGTGTCCTCCGTAGACCCATTGTAGGAAGTCCAGCCGTCAGGGTATGCGGTGCCGCTGGCTCCCGGCGTGGAGTTGAAATTTTGCGAGTAGGATCCGCCCGACAAAACAACGCCGGGCAGCAAAGCCTTCACAAAACGTACTGTTGTCGACGTTTCAATGCTCCAGTTTGCCGCACTCAGGCCACCGTCCTCAGTGTTGCCCCGGTAGTTTGCTGATTTAGCACTACCGACCGCACCGATGTTGGGCGTGGTCGTACCGCTGCCATAGCCAACTTGGCTCAAGACGGCATCCGTCGCATCGCGCAGAATCACCCCGTCCCCGTTATTGGAAAGGGAGGGCCAGGAACCCGTACACATGCCGGCATCCGTAGAGCTCACCACCATTTTTCCGTCTGAGCCCACTGATAGGTCATCAGCTGGGAGCAAAGAATCTTTGGAAGTGCCGTTGTAAATCAACACCAAGGTTCCCGCCGGGATGTTGTCCCAGGCAGGCACATCCGCCAGCGTGAGTGTAGTTCCGCCAGCGTCCTGCACTTTCCATCCCCGCAAGCTACCCGGCCTCAACACCAAAAACTCAATCCACTCTGCGGTTCCACCGCTAGGGCCTTGGCTGAACTCACTGAGAATGGCTTTGCGAGTAAAGTTCGTTTCCGTTCCGGCGAGGAAAAGGTCGCTGTCATAGGTGAAAATCTGGCCGACAGTGGCGTTGGTGGGAGGTCGTCGGTTCACGGATACCGCTGCGGTGAAAAAAGCCTCCCCCGCACCCCCCGCATCGGAAGGCGTGATTCGACAACGCCAAAACGATCCGGAACGCTCCGGCGCCGCCGGCAAAGTGGAGGAGGTCAAGCCAGCCACATCCGCATAAGACACGCCGTTGGCAGAGGACTGCCACTGGTACGCATACGAAACCGTATCCCCGTCGGGGTCAGCCGATGCCAAGTCGCTCAAGGTCAGGGTTTGGTCGCTGAAAATTTCGCCGCTTTGCGCGATTTGGCCCGCACTCATGCTAGGTCTTCGGTTAACCACCTGAACGCTGATCGCGGCAGTCGTGGCGGAAGCTCCCTCGGTATCGGTGGCACGAGCCGAAAGCGTGTAATTTCCCTGCGCCGGTTGCCATGCAAAAAGATAGGGGGCCGCGTTGTCTGTGCTGACCGCGGTGCCGTTCACCAAAAACTCCACGGTTTGAATCGAACCGGCGGTGCCATCCACTTTCAAGTCGCTGGCGGTCGCTTCAAGATTGATCGTTGCTCCCGGTGAAAAGACCGAGCCATCCGTGGGGGAGTTGAGAGTAATGAAAGGTGGGGGATTGATTGGCGCGGTCGAGGATCCAAAAACCTCCATCGTTGCCAGCGTGAGCGTGCCTCCTGTGGTATTGCCTGTGCCGCTTTCATCACTGATTTTGAGGCGCCAGGTACCGGCCCCGTTTTCTCCCCAATTACGCACTGTCATAAAAGTCCAGTTGGCAAAGTTATTACCAGAGTCGGAATGGACTTCCGCTAGACGGCTTACAGATCCGGATGGTGAGGTCAGCATGATCTTTAGGTTCCCACGCGCTGTGTGATTGATGTTTACCGTTACCGCGACGTGCTCCACGCGAAGGTTGTCTTGAGCCGAGACAATGAATTCGCGCGTGATGCCGGTCGTGTTGTTATTGGGAATAGCCACGCTCAATCCAGTTTGGGGAATCGTTCGCTTGATCTGACTGCTCAGATTGACCCAGGTTGCGGCCAGATTGACCGCTGCCGTGGCGTCGATCAGTCCCGCACCAAACTTATGGTTGTGGTTGATGTTGGCTGGCGCCACCGGCGTCTTCCAGTCTGTGTCCGTTGGATTCACTTTTTTGGCCGAGCGCATGAGGATCTCCTGCACGTCGCGCCAGCCCAGAGTCGCATTGGCCTCCAGCATCAGCGCAACA
>LIBO01000200.1 GCA_001438005.1 Verrucomicrobia subdivision 6 bacterium BACL9 MAG-120507-bin52
ATGAAAGGATAGCCGGTGCGACCCTCACTCCACGCCTCGAGGTAGGCGGGGTTTCCCGGTCGCGGTCGCATCCCGCGATAGATTTTCGCAAACGGCTCCCGTTCGATCTCCGGTTCACTCTCCAGTTTCTGCATGAAGTGACAGTGCCAATGCAGTCGCGCGGTAAAGGAGCGGATCGAGCGGGACCAAATCGTGTAGCCCGCGGGCCGCTCTCGGGCGAGTTGCGAGGCGCGCTGCCCCGCCGCTTGATACACTTCCCGCATCGAAAGCGCCCCGTAGGCGAGATAAGGGGAAAGTCGGGAGCAAGCGCTCTCCGCCGTGACTGGGGATGACATTTCGCTGGTGTAAGCCATCCCGCGCTCCTGCAGGAATGTGTTCAGCAAGGCGAGGCCGGCCACCCGCCCTGGGCGCAACGGATGAAGTAGCACATCAGGGGCGAGGTTCAGTTCGTTGGCGGTCGGCAGAGCGTCCGATGGCACGGGCTTAGCCCACTCGATCGCCGGTATCGCCGTGATGGGCAGCTGCATCATTTGATCCCAGCGTTTCGACCAGTGATCTCGGTTCAACGTTCGTCCACGCGTCACTCCGAACTGTCGCCGCTCGCTCCAAGAGATGGCGTGAGACTTGGCCCAAGCTTTGACGGCTAGATCACGGCGGTAGGTCCAGGCGTTCCCTGTCTCTTCGTGGGACCAAAGATCGAAAGAGCCCAGCTGGCTGCGCAAGCCCTCTAAAATATCGGTGGCCATTCCCGTGCGAATGATTAAGTGCCCTCCTTGGGCCGCAATCTCGCTACCCAGCTCTACCATACAGCCGCGCCAGAACTCCCACTGCCGGGCGGAAGTGTCGGGCAATTGCCAATACGCCGGCTCCACCATGATCAAAGGGAGGACCGGCCCTAGCTTGGCGGCTTCGGCCAAGGCGGCGTGATCGGATAACCGCAGATCACGCTTAAACCAGACGACTTGAATCTTCATATGGGTGAAACATTGTCCATAAAATCAAAACAGCCCTCTGTCAATTGGTTGGGCTGGGGGGCTGCTTTTATTAAATAATCGTTGGGGGCGGGTTTTAGTAAATCCTGCCCCCCTCCCTCCAGCCAGATCTCTCCCTCACCCGGGGCCAGGATGACGGGCATGCGGTCATGGACCGAACGCACCAGTTCATTAGGTGATGTGGTGATGATCGTAAAGGTTTCCAAGGGCTCCCCCTCACTCATCCAACTCTCCCAAAGGCCTGCCAGACAGAACAGCTCACCATCCGGTCGGGCAAATTTCCACGGAATCTTCTTTTTACCCATCGTCTCCCACTCCCAAAAACCATCGGCCGGAACCAGACAACGCCTTTTCTGAAAAGCTTCGCGGAACGAGGGCTTTTCGGAAACGGTTTCGGCCCGGGCGTTGATGCACTGCACCCCGATCTTGGAATCCTTGGCCCAAGAAGGAATCAGCCCCCACCGAAGATCTGCCACCTCCAGTCCTCCGGACCCCTTGCAAATCACGGAAGCTTTGTCTGTGGGGCGTATCATCGCTTGGGGTGGGGCTTTCATCGCAACCTTCGCCTTGCCGACCTTCACCTGCCCCTTAGTCCGCGAATAACGGCTGCACATCCCTTCTTAATAGGGCTCAAAGGAAGCTTTTACAGAGCGAATTACTACCACTCTTAGCCCAATCTTCTTTCGCCTCCGGCTTGATTGGCTTTACCCCGTCCTCGCAGACTCGGACTTGAGAAGTAAGAAGGGTGGGATTTGCGCCCCCGCAGACCTGCCCCCGCGCTAATCTTCTTTCGCCTCCGGCAATTAGGAACTTACCCCGTCCTCGAGGACTCGGACGGGGTGGGATTTGAAACTATTCGCTACTACTTGATTATCAACACTATCAAGGACTTATATTGCGCCGTTTTGCGAGAAATTGCCACGACTTGTGACTATGCTGTCACGAACTGTCACGGGATCTACTCCCCTCATTTCCAATCTGAAACCCTACCAAAAATGCCAAGCCCCTTCGAGACTAAAATCATATCAAGCAGGCCTCCGGGATTTGAACCCGACTACCCCTATCTTTTAAGGGTCGCTAACTCCTTCTAATCGAAGAAGTCCCTTAGCCGCGCGGATCATCAGCCGGGTTGACGACATTCGTGACCCACGGGCCCATGGCGTCGAGCTGCACGATAACATCGGTCTCGGGCATCGCAAAGTGGGGCACGGTCGCGGGGACCGTGCTGAAATCGCCGGGATGCATGCGCGTAAGTTTCGTTTTGTCGAATTTCTCACCTATTCCCATCGCGAAAGTGCCTTGGAGTACCGTCACATTTTCAGTGGTCGTGTGCCAGTGTGCTGGAACCATGGCCCCCGCGGCGGTCTTCTGGCGGATGACGAAGGGACCGGGTTTAGTGGGGTCGCCCGCTACGACCGCTATCTGCGTGCCGGGGATGACCGTTTCCCACTTCAAGTCATCCGGGGTGACGATTCGATGCGAATCTGTGCTGCTTGTGGTTTGCATTGTTCTGATTGATAGGAACTCGCTTTTCCAGTGTCGCGGGCGAGCGCCCGACAAGTCCACTGTGAAGCGGCGATTCCATGCGTTTAAGGTATAACACGCGGTCCTGAAACACAAATGGCA
>LIBO01000201.1 GCA_001438005.1 Verrucomicrobia subdivision 6 bacterium BACL9 MAG-120507-bin52
AAAAAGATCGGGTAGTGAGCATCCTGAAATGGCTGGGCCCGATGACTCAGCCAAGAGTGCATCGAGTGGCCCGCTTCATGGGCTAAGGTATACACATCCGCCAAAACATCCTCGCGATAGTTCATCAGAATGTAAGGTGGACTTTGGTAACTGCCGCTGGAGAACGCCCCACTCCGTTTCCCACGGTTTTCGTAGCGATCGACCCATCGCTCGGTCCCCAGCCCTCGCCCCAAAACTTCGGTATACTCTTGTCCTAATGGACGGCAGGCCTCGGTCACAAGTCGCGCCGCTTCCTCGTAACTGGTCTTTTTCGAAACCTTGTCCACCAGCGGCACCTGCAGATCGGACGCCCGCAATTCTTTTAACTGTAAAACTTTTCTTCGTAAGCGATGATACTTCTGCAGGGGCTTCAAATTTGCCCGAACGGTTTTCGTCAGCGTTTCGTAGACCACCTCTGGAACTCGATCCGGAAAAAGGGATTGCGCCCGCGCACTTGGATAGCGACGAGCCCTGGCGCGGAACACATCACCCTTAACGGAGGCGGCCAGTGCGGCCGAAAGCGTACAGGCGTGTTGTTCAAACTCTGTGTAGTACTGTGTCCATGCCGCCCGGCGAATCTCTGGGCTCCGCCGCTGGAGGAGAGAGGCAAAGGTTCCATGACTTAACTCAATCTCCCGACCATCTTCATCCCGGACCTTACCAAAACGGAAATCAACGTTCGTAAGCTGAGAAAAGATTTCGTCGGGTCCACTCAAAACAGGGCCGACCAAAGACAGAATTCGCTCCTCACCTTCTCCTAAAATATGGGGTCGATATCTTCGTATTCTCTCCAACTTTCCCACCCACTCCTGCAAAATCGGATGCTGGAGCAGCCTAGTCCAATCCCCCTCCTCGACCTGCATCAGCTCGGGCAACATCCACGACGCCTCCTCCGCCAGTTCCGTCTGCAGGTGTTCCAACCGTAACGTCCGATCTCGGGCCGCACCGTCCCCCTCATCTTCCGAGACTTTCAGGCTCGCATATTGACCCACCCTCTCCAACAGAAGATCCATCTCCCTCTCCTCCGCCAAAGCTTTGGCCAGATCCTCTGGGTGGGACAACTTGCCCTTCCAACGCGGCAATCTTCCTTTAAATCCTTTGCACTTCTCGAAGGCCCTCTCCCATGCGGGTGAGTCCGAAAAAAGAGGCTGCAAATTCCAAGTATCACTTTCCGCGACCTCCGAACGCAGGGGAATCGTCCGAACAGCTTCATTCGTTGGCAGAGCGACCATGTCCACAGATTGCCCGACTCTTTTCCGCGCACCATCTTCTCCTCCGCTTGCCGTTCGAGCAACTTTCCTCCAACCTTTCCCAATGAACGAAATCGTCTACTTCGCCCAAAGGGGAGCCTCCCGTGTGACTCCGAAGATCATGAAGAATCTTCTCCACCGGCTACCCCTCCTCAAAGCGGAGTTTACTCAAATTCATGCCCCCAAGTTCCCTCACCTCGTTGACCAGCTTGAGTTTCTGGCTGACGTGGTGGAGGACTTTGCCGAAGGGGCCTACCAAGAAATTCCCTACACCGCGGCGGCGGCAAGCGCCTTTGCCATTATTCACACCCATCGTCTTCTCGATATCATCCCCGACTTTGTCACTCAAATTAGCTTTGAGGATGATTCTGCCGTTGTTCGCACGGTGCTGATGCTCTATGAAAAAGATTTTGAAAAATACGCTCAGGTGCAGCACCTGAATTGGAAAAAGATTACCCTCAAGCCTTGATCGGCCACCACGGAGCATGAGCCCCGCCCGTTGGACTGACTCGGTTGAACCCCTCCTCGGCCGTTGGGCGGTTCCTTACCTGACCCGTGGTCTCGTCGCGATGAATGCGGGGGCTTGGCTGCTGAACTTTGCCTCTCCTGGTTTCACCTCCATTTTGAAGCTCGATCCTACCCTGATCGAACAAGGGGAGTATTGGCGGCTCATTACTTTCCTTTTTGTCCCATCAACCTCAGCTCACCCGATTTTTCTCCTCCTTTTTCTCTGGTTCCTCTGGTCGATTGGGGATGCCCTCGAGGCAACTTGGGGCTCCTTTCATCTCAATCTTTTCTTTCTTGTCGGTATCGCATCGGTCGTCAGCGTCTCCTTCGCTCAGCCTTCCATTCCGGTCAACCCATTTTACCTACACAACTCCCTCTTTCTGGCCTTTGCCACCACCTTGCCGGATCAAAAAGTATTTTTCTTTCCCATTCCGGTTCCAATCTCCGTTCGGTGGGTGGCTGGCGTCAGCTCCGCTCTTCTTTTTATTCCCGCCCTATTCCAACCGATCCTTCTTCCGGGCATTCTGGCGGGATTATCAGGTTACCTCGCCTTTTTTCTTCCGCCTTTCGTCGAGCAGCTTTGGGAGCGGTTTCGCCACCGAGGATTGTGATTTCACGCCTACTGGCTCTCCCGGCTTTCTTTTCCCTTCCGCTGCTCGCCTCGCCCAATCCCGTTCCGGACTCCTGCCGAGCCTTGCTGATCGCCCAAACCGATTCATGGAGCTCCTCCCACGCTCCTCTTCGACTTTTCCATAGAACATCCCCAAGCGCTCCCTGGGTTCAAGTCGGGAGTAATTATGTCGTCCATCTAGGACGCAAAGG
>LIBO01000202.1 GCA_001438005.1 Verrucomicrobia subdivision 6 bacterium BACL9 MAG-120507-bin52
AGAGGGGAGTGATCCGAATTTCGGGGCGGAGTGACGCTCCTGGACGGCCGATTTTATATTCGACCACGCCTCTTTTCTTGGAACATTTCGGATTGCGGGATCTGGAGGAGTTGCCCAATTCGGAAGAGTTGCGAAGAGTGAAGTTACCCGCCCCGATCGATCCGTCGGGCCCCCAACAAAAGGAGCTGCTGCATGAAGCTGTCGAATCTTCGCCGCAAAGTTGACCAACTGGATGATCAACTCGTCCGTCTGCTGGAGCAGAGGAGTGGGATCGCGGGGGAGATTGGGCGGCAAAAACGGGATAGTGGGCAGCCGGTTTTCGCGCCCGCGCGTGAGGCGGAGCTACTTCGCCGCTTAACCGCCAAGCTTCAAGGCAAGATGGAGGCAGAGAGCCTGAAAGCGATCTATCGAGAAATCTTGGCGACGGGGCGGCAATCGCAAGGGGGCACGCGGGTGGCCTACCTTGGGCCGGAGGCCTCCTACTGCCATCAGGCGGCGCGGGAGCGTTTTGGGGTGGGAACGGATCTGGTGCCTTGCCCCACGATGGCCGAGATCTTTTCGGCGGTGGACCGGGGGGAGGTGGAAGCCGGCGTGGTGCCGATCGAGAATTCGACCGAGGGAGCGGTGGGCGCCACCCAGGAGGCGCTGATCACATCGCAGGTGACCATTTGCGGCGAGATTTATTTGCCGATTCGGCACGCTTTGTTGAGCAAGACGAAGAGTGGGCCAATTCGAGTTCTCTACAGCCATCCGCAAGCCTTGGCGCAGTGCCGGCACTGGTTGGCGATGCACTTGGGTGAAACGAAGTTGGTTGAGGTGGCCAGTACGGCGGAGGGAGCGCGGAGGGCCTCGGTGGAAAAAGGGGCGGCGGCCTTGGCCAGCCCTTGGGCGGCGCAGATCTACCGTCTTCAGGTGCGGCAGAGGGATGTGCAGGATCGCCCTGGGAACTGCACTCGTTTTTATTTATTGGGGCATGAGGGGGCTCGAGCCACGGGGAAAGATAAGACGAGCCTGCTCTTCACCTTGCCTCATCGGGCGGGGGCCTTGCACAAGGCTTTGGGGGTTCTGGCGGCGAAGGGGTTAAATTTGTTAAAAGTGGAATCGCGTCCGGCTCCGGGAAAACCGTGGGAGTACGTATTTTTTGTGGATGTGCGAGGGCATGTTGATCGGGTTGATTTTCGCCGGGCACTTTTGCAGCTGGAAAAGCAGACCCAAGATTTGCGAATTCTAGGAAGCTACCCCGAAGAGCGTTAGGATGGCGGAAGAGAAGAACCCGCCGTCGCCTGAGGGGGAGGGGAAAGCGCCCCAGCCAAAGCTGAGGCTCAAGATACGGCCGATTGAGGAAAATAAGCCGAGGGAAAGGCGCCGGGTAATTACGGCGGTTCCGGCAGCCAAGCCCGGGGTAGAGGCAGCCGCGGCGGTGGAGAAGCGCAGGGTGGGAGCGGGCCGAATTGTGCAAGATCTTTGGTCCGGCTTGTTGCAGTCGATGCGGGGATGGGATCGAAAAGTGTGGGGTTGGATTGGGGCGGTGGTGGTGGGGCTGGTGTTGTACGGGGTGTGGGTGGAGTGGAGAAAAACGGTGGTACGAGTAAAAGTGAGTTTAGATGAGATCCGGCTAGGCGATCGGCCGGAGGTTTTGGTTCTCTACGACTTTTCGGAGCGGTTGGCGGGGTTGCGGCGGGATTATGGAAGAAGGTTAGCCCCTATCCGTCCCCAGATTCGGGAGTTGGAAAGGACTTTGGTTTTGGCCAAAGCGGATGCGGCGGGAACATCGGAGAAAGTGCGAATGGTGGAAGGAGTTTTGCAGGAGGAGAAGGGCAAAGCGAAGGCGGTGTATGACGATTATCGGACATCGGTCAGTCGGCTTTGGTTGGAGGAGGCGGGGACGCTCGACTTAGAGTTCGACGCCACCCGAAAAAAGTTTTTGGAGGAGGTGGAGGTGCGGGCACGGGAGGTGGGATTATTTTACCATCCGGAAGAAGACGAGGATTTGCAGCAACCGGAGATTGCGGCCAACGAGTATCGGTTGGCGCTGTATCGGGCGCCGCCGAGCATCAAAATGCCCGACCAGTTCGGGTGGATCGAAAAAAAACTGAGGGAGTGGCACGACTTCGAGAAGGATTGGAATGCGCGATATAAGGGGTTGAGTTCGAAGGCAAAAGAATTGCGGCCGGCGGCGATCAAGGGCCTGGATGATAAATCCCAGCGGGTGGGGATTCAGGCGAAAGAGTTGGATAAGTTTCGCGGGGATGCGGCGGCGATTGCCCATGAAATCGCGGGATACGAGGAGAGATTAAAGGAGTTGCGAGCGAAGGAGGAGGAGGCGAAGGGGCCATTTGAGGAGGATGTGGGGGCGATTCCCGAGGCTTTTTTATGTGAACGGGTGCCGCTGAGCGCGGATGTGGCCGAGATCGAAGTCCGGGGCAAAGTGGCGGAGGCGGCGCCCAATACCCTCCGGCTGGTGATTCGGGGAAAAAGAAACGGTCAAACCGCTTGGGTCATTTTACCGTTTGAGCCCGTGCCGCACCAGAAAGTGCAAAAGGAGGTCAAAGACTCCGATTTCCGGCCCGTCGACGATTGGCTGGATGAGTGAGGAGAACTAGCGGTAGAGGCGCA
>LIBO01000203.1 GCA_001438005.1 Verrucomicrobia subdivision 6 bacterium BACL9 MAG-120507-bin52
AGCCCCCACGGGCTCACGTGCTTTTTCCGGATTTCCCCTCTCCACCCTTCGCCGTTCCACCCCCATCCCCCGACTTCTTCTTCTCGCCACTTTTCTCGCCCCCACCCGTGGCCTCCTTCGCCGCCTTCTTGTAACCCGCGCTCCGATAGTCGGTGATGTAAAATCCACTTCCCTTAAAAAGAAATCCCGCTCCCGTTCCCATCTGCTTCTCGATCTTGCCTTTCCCCCACGTCTTTTTCGTGCACTTCTCCTTCGGACACACCTTGAGCGGCGCATCTTTCATGGAATGGAAAATATCCAAATGCGCCCCACACTTTTGGCAAATATATTCGTACGTCGGCATCGTTGTTAACTTTATCCCTCCCTCCGCTTTTTTCCAGCCACAAAGCTTATGGACGCCCAAAAACCAAACACCCGTTTTGCCCGCCAAACCCAAACGACGGCTTAATCACCACCCGCGCACCCCTCTGCCCCTCTCGGGCCACCCGAACCTCACAATTCGAATCCGGCCGCCACTCCTTTCCCAAAGTCGGAGGCAAAAAATCCCCTTGAATCGATTCCACCGCCAAAACCGACTCCACCGCACCACACGCCATCGATAAGTGACCCATTCTGCTTTTCGGTGCGATGACCCATGGCCTCCTCTCTCCAAACACCTCCCCAAGCATTCTCGCCTCCGCCCGATCGTTCGCCACCGTCCCCGTTCCATGCGCCACCACCCCATCCACCTCCGCCGCCGAAACTCCTGCGTCCGTTAAACTGGCTCGGACACACGCCACCGCCTCCTTCGCGTCCTCCCTCGGATCGGTCGCCCGCCACGCATCACAACCCACTGCCGCGCCACGTAGCTCCGCCCATATTTTCGCGCCCCTCGCCTCCGCTTTTGCTTTTTCTTCCAAAACCAAAAATCCTGCTCCCTCTCCCACCACAAATCCCGATCGCCCCAAACCAAACGGCTGACACGCCTCTTCCGGTTTCTCCCGAAATCCCCGCACCAACGCCCCCAACCGGTCGTACCCCAACAACCCGGCCGGATGAACTCTCCCATCCGCACCACCCGCGACCATCTCATCCGCCTCCCCATCTCGAATCATCCAAAACGCCTCCGCCATCGCCTGCGTCGAAGCCGCACAGGCCGCCAAACTTTCCACTCTCTCTCCCTGCAAACTCATTTCTTCAGCCAAAATTTTCAGCGGATCTTTTCCTTTTCCTTTCTCACCCGGTCCCGGCCAGCCGATCGCTCCCGCCAAACCCGCTCCCCCACCCACTCCACTCATCTCTATCGCCTCCCGCAAAGCGAACCTCGCCATCTGCAAATTCCTCCACCCATCCCCATCTAATTGATCTGGCACCTGCGCCGCCACTTGCACTGGCGCACTTTCCCAACCCTCCCAATCCAGCGCCCTGACCGCCGATCGTCCGCTTTGTATTCCATCCCAGAAAACCTTTCTTCCCACCCCATACCCCGTCACCACTCCTACGCCCGTCACCACCACCCGACGCGTCATTTTTCCTCCACCATCTTTTGCAGGCGAACCGCCAACTCCCCCACCGTTGGGTCGGGCTCCGCCAAAAGAATTTTATCCTCTAAAGCCTGGCCCACCGCCTCCTCCAACCGGAACGTCAGATCGATCCGATCAATACTCTCTGCCCCCAAATCTCCCATCAACCTCTGCCCATCCGAAATCGGCTCTTTTCGTCGTAATGTCTCCGCCACCGCCACCTTGACCAACTCCTGCCACTCTTCCTTTGTTCTCATTTTCCTATCCCCCAACCCCAAACCTCCGCTTCCGCCCCACTCTGCGTCATCCGAACCTTCACCACCCACTTCACCCCACGAGATCCCCACCTTTGAATTCGCCTCGCCACCTCCTGCTCCGCCCCCCTCCTTTGTTGTAAAGTTTCCACCGGTCCCTTTGCCCCAATCTCAATGGCCAACTGGGCAAAGGGCAAATTCGGCAACCTCTCCAGCAGCCAAAGGGGGGATTTTGCCCGCCACCCCTCCGCCACCTCTCCCGCCCCTGCTCCCTCAAACCAATCCGGCCAACTCCCTCCACCCCCTACTCCAATCACTCCCACTTCTCTTCCCTCCGCCTTCACCCCGCTCCCCGCCCAAGCCCTGAGCCCCGCCCGGACCACCGCGCCGCCCCACTCCCCCAACCACCTCCCCGCCTTCGCCCCCGCCCACACATCTGCCCCCTCCTCCCCCAAACTCCATTCGCCTCGCCCCGCAATCCGAAGCTTGCCCGCCTCCGCCAATCCATTAGAGTTTACCTCTTGTGTCTTTCCACCCGAAGCATTTCGGGGGACATGAGAAACAACCTTTACCATGAAACTAAGGCGGTCCGCCGACCGCTCTCACAATGGAACCCTTCATCGGTTCCCACTCTAACCCAAAAAAACCAATCTTATGACTAATTTCGAAACTCTTTTATCCCAATCGATGCAGAACTTTAAGGAAGGCACGATTGTCAAAGGCCGCATCATCGAACGTCGTCCCCGCGAAGTCATGGTCGATATCGGCTACAAATCGGAAGGCGCGATCGATCTGAATGAATTTAGCTCCTCGGACGACCTCGCTATCGGTCAAGAGATTGAGGTCCTTCTCGAACG
>LIBO01000204.1 GCA_001438005.1 Verrucomicrobia subdivision 6 bacterium BACL9 MAG-120507-bin52
GGGCGAAGGGGAAGTTGAGATTGCTCCTCGGGTCCAATCTTCGGCGGAAATGACGCAGCGGGAGATTGACCGAAGGCGGGAGGCGATTTTTCGGTTGAATGAAAATTTAGATTTGGCCGAGCGTTTGTATCAAGCGGGGGAGTGGGAACATGCGCAGGCGAAGTTTCGGTTGGTGATGAACCAGACCGATCCACAAACCAGTACGGCGGGATTCTATCACCGGGCCAGGACCGGGGTGGCCAAGGCTCTGGCGGCGCAGGCGATGGCGCAGGAAAAGAAGGGCAACATGGTAGAGGCAGCCGGCCTGATGAAGCAGGCGGCTGATTTCGATCCGACAAATCCGCTGGTGGCGAAGCAGGCCGCTACCTATCAGGAGGAGGCGGGACGAGCAAGTGACCCTTTCGATGGGAACCCAGCGGCGACGGCGGATTTGGTTGAGAAAACGAAACAGATCAAAAAGTTGCTCTCATTAGCCGATCAACTAACGGAGACAGGTCAGTACCGATCGGCGAGGCAGAAGTTGGACGATGTGCTGCGAATTGATCCCTATAATCTGGCGGCACGAAAAAAGATCGAAGTGGTGGAGCAGAAAAGACTGTTGATGGCGGATAAGAGGTACGATGCCAGTCGGGTCAAAGCGATGGCTCAGGTGACGGAGGCCTGGGTGCCACCCAAGCCTGCCTTTATTGATCCGAAGCAGACGCGGGCGACGGGTTCTGCGGGGGCATCCAGTGCGGCGGAAATCTTACAGGCTCTCTCCACGATCGAGATTCCGGAGCTCGTTTTTAATGAGAAGCCTGTTCGGGCGGCGGTGGAGGAGTTGCAGAGGTTGAGTGAGCAGAACGATCCAAAAAAGAGGGGTATCAACTTTGTTTTGCGGTTACCGCCCGCGGCGGAGGGGGTGGATCCTGAGGCGGCGACGATTAGTTTAGAGTTGCGTGGAGTTAAGTTGCAGACCGCGCTCAAGTATCTTTGCGACCAGGTTCGGGGCGGGGACAAATTACGGTATGACGTGGAAAACAGTGCGGTTTTTATTCTCCCAGTAACGGAGACGGGGGGGGATTTGCAGATACGAAGTTATAACCTTCCCCCGAGCCTCTTAGCCAACATCGTCAAGCCAGGAATGTCCCCTAAGGATCTTGGCGCGCTGGTCTTGGAGAGTATCGGGGTAAATATAACAGTGGTGGATTCTTCCGCCGCTTGCTTTTCCGACACGGGGAAGTTGGTTGTTCGGAACACGCCGAATGAGCTGAACAAAATTGAGCAGAGAATTCGGGATGCCCAAGGGGAGCCGCCGCAGAAGCAGTTTGAGGTCGAAACGAAGTTTCTCTCGTTCACCGAAAATGATGTGAAAAACTTCACCTTCAATTTGCAGATGAATGGCAACACATCGATTCCTGTGCCGGGCTCACCCGGTGCCATTTATAACCCGGGATCGGCCTCAGGGGGGACGGACGGGTTGAGGGGCACCGACGGGATCAATCCAGGGGGTGGATCGGTTACGGCTTTGCAATCGCTTCTCGACCCGACGTATCCGCAGGATGCCTCCAATCAGGTCGGAGTAAATGCACAGGTTTTTGGGCGTGGTTTTGCGGCGGTGCTGCAATTACTGCAGAATGCGATCGGAAGAGATTTGGTCGCGGCCCCGAGGGTAACTTTAGCGGACGGTAAGCTGTCGAAAATCGTGATTGCCCGAGAGATGTACTATCCAACCACCTATACCCAGCCCACGGTACCGAATAACGATCAAGGGGTGGGTGCGGGTTTTATTCTCCCGGCGAATCCGACGAGTTTTGAAAGCCGAAAAATTGGCACGACGTTGGAGGTCAAAGGAGAGTCGACCTCGATTCCCAAAGCGGTGGACCTCGATTTCACCAATCTTTTGGTGGAGGATTTTGAGGGATTTGTGGATTATGGTGTCAAAATCGCGACCGTCTCTCAAGGTGGTGAGTTTACGACGCCACCAACCGATAACCTTCCGACAACCCAAGATATAGGTCAAGCTCCTTACTTGGTGCCTATCTTTTCGAAAAAGTCACTGCAAAGTCGTGTGCGTCTCATTGATGGGGAAACGGTGGGTATGGGAGGGTTGATTTCGGATGTGGTTCAGCTGGTGGACGATAAAGTCCCCATGCTCGGGGATATTCCGATGTTGGGCAGGCTCTTTCGCAGTGAGGCGTCGCAGAAAATCAAAAGCAATCTGGTGATCTTTTGTACGTTGCGAATTATTAATCCTGATGGGTCACTCGTCTTTCCTGAGGACGAGGAAAATCCGGAATTCGCGCAGGGCGGTTCGGCCGAGATGATGCCCTCCGTTCCATGAAAAAACCGTTTCTAATTCTCTTGATGGGGTGTGTGGGATGGGCACCTCTCATGGCCACCTCTTTGCAGGAGCAGGTGGAGAAGGAGACGGCGAAACGGGAGCAGATGTTGCAACCTTTACAGGCGGCTTTTACGGCGAGCAAAAAGATGGTGGCGGATGGTCAGAGCGCGCAAGGGTGTGTGGCCTTGGAGAAGGCGTATCAGGCTCTCCCCGAGACGCTTCGAGACACAGCCTTGGCGATCAAAGTGCAGAGGACTCTGGCCAAGCTGCAGGCTGCTCTTGCGGAGGC
>LIBO01000205.1 GCA_001438005.1 Verrucomicrobia subdivision 6 bacterium BACL9 MAG-120507-bin52
CCGCCCAACTTCTGAAACTTCTTTGGGTCGCGCAAAAATTCCACAATCTCACTCACCTCATCCTTCGCCTCTTCCACCCCGGCCACATCCGCGAAGGTGACCTTATTCTTTTCCTTGGAAAGAATCCGTGCCTTGCTCTTGCCAAAACTAAAGGCCGACTTTCCTGCCATCCGGATCTGTTGCCGGAAAAAGAAGTACATAATTAAAACAAAAAGCACAAACGGCAACGTCCCCGCCAGCGCTTGCCAAGCGGAATTATCAATTACCTTTTGGCTCACCTGCGGAAATCCGTTTGCCGCCAGCAGCTTGTCCAAATCCCGCTTGAACTCCAGATCCACCGTCACCCGATATCCACTGTTCCCTTGCGGATCTAAGCGCATGCTCTTCTTTAAAACATCATTCGGCTCAAATTTTCCCGACAACCAACGTATCCCCGCCGCCGGCTCCACATTCAACATCACATCCTTCACTTTTCCGTCCTTCAAATATCCTTCAAACTCCGCGAAAGAGAGCTCCTTCACCGAAGCTGCGTTCTGGCTTTGGTGAGCATAAAATGCCAAGAGCAAGATCGAGGCAGAGACGAGAAATAGCACCACCCCACGCCAGTTCGGTCCATCCCCTTTGCTGGGATCGGTCCGACGCACCGGCGGTCTCGGCAACTTGGGCGGTTTACGGGAAGAAGAGCGAGAGGAAGGCATAGGATTCAATGGGTGAGAGTATCATCATCTTGCCCTCTTTGCAATCCGACCCATCTCCCTGACCCAGAAAAGCTTATTCTTTGACCTTTTCACCCATCCTCCCCTCAACTGCCAACACGCCGTGCCCCCCACCCCAACTAAATTTCTCACTCCCTCAATTTCAGCATAATTTGCACCCCGATAGGCCACCTGCTCGAGCCAACCCCGCACCGCCCGCCTTTGCCACGCCACCGTCTTTTTTCTCCACTCCCGTACATCCGGCCGAACCGGAATCGTGCCCAACTCTTTTTTCCAGTGCTCCCTCTCCCCCGCAAAAATTTCCGCCGCCCGACACAGCGCCACCCTCACTTCCCGCCCATAGCTCTTCGCTAGGTAAGGCAAAACCTTTCTCCTTACTCGCGATCTCCACCCTCTTTCATCCTCATTCGTCCTATCCTCCCTCCAACTTAAACCCTCCTCCTTCGCCGCTCTCCTCACCTCCTCCCTCGTCAATCCCAGCAGGGGTCGCACCACCACCATCCCTGCCTGATTCGATCGCTCCGCCATTCCCGCCAAACCATCCGGCCCTGCCCCCCGCAACAGCTGCATCAAAACCGTCTCCGCCTGATCATCCGCCTGCTGGGCTAACCACAGCTCCTTCACCCCGCACCTCTTCGCCGCTTGCCGAAAAAAATTCCACCGCAACTCCCGCGCCTCCCCCTCCCCCGTCCGTCCCGCTTTCGGCGCCCGCCCCACCACCACCCGCAAACCCCTCTTTTTTCCCCACGCCTCCACCCACTTCGCATCCGCATCCCCCACCCGCCCCCGCCAACGATGATTGAAGTGCAAGATCACCGGCTTTCTCCCAGCCCGCCACACCGCCTCCGCCAAAACCACACTATCCGCCCCACCCGACACCCCCACCGCCACTTTCTTCGTTCGAACCACCCTCCCCACCGCCTCCATCACCCCAGACCACACCCCCTTGCCCCGCGCCTCAATCTGACGCATTCTTAAACCTCGCATGCTCCAACGCTCCAAACTCCTTTTCATCGTGGGCTTGATTCTGCTCGGAAGCAGCCTCCTCGCCAATCTCCTCTTCCTCTCCAAAGACCAGCAACTGCTCTCCAGCGCTCCGCATGTCCAACCCGCTCCTTACTTTGAAGAAGAGCTGGTCGAAGGAGACGATTCGCAAGAAAAACGCATCGCCAAAATCGATCTCTTCGGAGTGATCGCTCAAGAAATCCCCGGGCAAATCGGCTCCAGCATGGTCGATGATCTCATCCTTCAAATCCGCCAGGCCGCCGATGACGATTCCATTGCGGCCATTCTTCTCCATATCGACAGCCCCGGAGGCGAGGTCACCGCCAGCGACAATCTCTATCACGAACTCACTCTCGTTCGCCCAAACAAACCCGTCATCGTCTATCTCGACTCCGTCGGTGCATCCGGGGGTTACTACACCGCCATGGGCGGATCTCACATCATGGCTCATGAACTTTGTCTCACCGGCAGTATCGGGGTCATCATGCAGGCCATCAACTACGAGGGACTTTCCAAAATCCTCGGCCTTTCCACCCTCACGTTCAAAAGCGGCGCCCTGAAAGATCTCCTCAACCCGTCCCGTCCCGCCTCCGAGGCGGAAAAGAAACTGGTCCAAGATATGGTGGCCGAGACGTTCGAAAAGTTTTCCTCCATCGTGGTGACCGAACGTGATTTTCCTGACCAGAAATTACCCACGGAGGTGGCGGATGGCCGAATTGTTTCAGGAAAGCAGGCCCTCGATCTAAAATTAATCGACGCCACGGGCTATCTGCAGGACGCCATCGCCGATGCCCGTGAAATTGCCAAGCTCCCCGA
>LIBO01000206.1 GCA_001438005.1 Verrucomicrobia subdivision 6 bacterium BACL9 MAG-120507-bin52
GGGGGATGGACCGCCTACGCTCCCCTGAGCACCGTCGCGGCTTACAACGGGACAAAGATGGGGCAGACCTTGTGGGCGGTAGGCATTTTTGTGAATGGGCTGGCATCGATCATGGGCGCTTTTAACTACATCACGACCATCGTGAATATGCGGGCACCTGGGATGGGTTTCTTTCGGCTTCCGCTGACCGTTTGGGCGCTTTTCATCACTGCATTTCTACTTCTTTTGGCCGTGCCCGTGCTTTCCGCGGCAGGCGCGATGCTCATTTTAGATCTAAATTTCGGGACTTCGTTCTTTAATCCCGCGCAAGGTGGGCAGCCTCTACTATGGCAGCACTTGTTTTGGTTCTTCGGTCATCCCGAAGTCTACATCATGATTTTGCCGGCCATGGGCATGGCCAGCGATGTTTTGAGCATTTTCAGTCGAAAACCAGTATTCGGATATAAGGCGATGGTTTTTGCCATGATTGCGATTGGTTTGCTCGGATTTATCGTTTGGGGACATCATATGTTTGTCTCGGGCATGAATCTCGTCCTTTCGGCGGCCTTCGGCGTCTCCACCATGGTGATTGCAGTTCCTTCCGCCATTAAAACGTTTAACTGGTTGGGCACCCTTTGGGGCGGTTCGATTCACTTCACGACTGCGATGCTGAACGCTTTGGCCTTTGTCGCCATGTTTGTCATTGGCGGCTTTTCGGGGATCTTTATGGCTTCCACCCCAGTGAATATTTTTGTTCATCACACCTACTTCATTGTGGCGCACTTTCACTATGTGCTATTCGGGGGAAGTATTTTTGCCGTCTTCGCCTCAATCTACACTTGGTATCCCAAGATGTTTGGCCGAATGCTGGACGAGACACTTGGAAAGATTCATTTCGCCCTTACTTTTATTTTCTTTAATTTGTGCTTTTTCCCGATGCACAATGTCGGGCTTGGTGGAATGATGCGCCGGATCGCCGATCCGACGGCCTATGAGCACCTCCGCAGCCTTCAACCCATCAACCAATTTATCACTTTCGCGGCCATCGGACTCGGGTTCACTCAGCTCATCTTCTTTTGGAACTTTTTCCGAAGTCTGAAAAATGGCAGGCCAGCTGGAAAAAATCCATGGCATGCCACCACGCTGGAGTGGACCGTGGCTTCGCCTCCCGGACACGGCAATTTTGCGGTGACTCCGACGGTCTATCGGGGTGCGTACGATTACAGCGTCCCAGGTCACCCGCGAGATTACATCATGCAAAACGAGCCCGATGCACCTGACGCACCTGCGGCGAAACCGCAGGTGGCGGCGCTGGTTGGCTAATGCAGAACTCCGCACTGTCCCGGGCGCCCTACCGTGCTGCTTGCTTCCTTGTCGGGGCGATCCTTTTCCTGATCACGTTGGGCGGGCAGGTCACGACGAAAGTGGCGGGGATGGCCGTGCCCGACTGGCCCGCCACCTTTGGGCAAAACATGTTTTTCTACCCCTGGTCCGCCATGACTCGATCCGTGGGAATCTTTCTTGAGCACTCCCATCGGCTCGTCGCATCGGGTGTTGGGCTGATCACTTTGGCGGTCACCGCAGCGGTTTTTATGACCCAACCGAAAGGGTGGGCAAGGAGGTTGGCGATCGCTGCGTCAATTTTGGTGGTGGTTCAAGGGCTGCTGGGTGGACAAAGAGTGATTCAAGCCTCCTGGATTCTGGGTCTTTGCCACGGTTGCTTGGCGCAAGGCTATTTGCTGGTCGCTGGCAGCCTAGCGCTCGTTCTATCCCGTTTCTGGGTTACTCCTGGAACAGGGGATGATATGGCCCAAAGCCGAACGCGGATGGTCTGGGCGATGACGGCGCTTGTGTTTAGCCAAACGATCCTAGGTGCATTGATGCGACATGAGGGGCCTGGATTTTTGTCGATTCCTGATTTCCCAAAAGTCTACGGAGAGTGGATGCCGGCATTTTGGCAAACCGATGTCCTGGGGAAAATCAATGAGTATCGTGGGACTCAATTGGGTTGGCCCCAAACCTCCGCCCACCTCATCCTTTGCCAAGTCATTCATCGGACATTAGGAATCCTCGCGGCGGTAGGAATATTCTTGGGGGCAATGTGGAGCGTTCGTGCTACGACCACGCCCTCTTGGTGGAGGCGAGGGGTGGTGCTTTGGGTTTTCCTAGCACTTTGTCAGGTGATTCTGGGTGTTTGCATTCTTTGGACTGGTCGCTTGCCCGAAATCGCGACCGCACATGTTCTGATTGGAGCCGCTCTGACGCTAACCGGCTGGCTGTTGGGTCTGTCGTCATGGAGAACCACCCAAGATTTGCCCAAGAGAGCGATGTCTCTTCCCACTAGTCGTCGTAGCGAAAGAAGTGAGGTTGTACGTTGAATTCAACCCCTCCCTCAATAACGGCTGGGCGGGAATCGTGGATAGGATTTCGTGCCTGGTTGCAAGATTGGTCGGAGCTGGCCAAAGCACGACTGAGCCTGCTGGTTCTTTTGACGACACTCGTCGGGCTGTACTGCGGCGCAGCGGGCCATCTGGAGCCTTGGCGAA
>LIBO01000207.1 GCA_001438005.1 Verrucomicrobia subdivision 6 bacterium BACL9 MAG-120507-bin52
TCCAATCTCTATCGCTCCCGCGATTGGAGCTGGAATCCTTCCTGATCCTCAGCTTGATCCGATGAGTGGAGCGCGATCTGCCCGCAGCATTCCATCGGCTGGAATGGATACCAGTGATCTCCTGCGCGGGGGGGACACACTCATTATTCGGCTCACGGGCGTGCCCTCGCAGGATCAGGGAATCTTCGAGGTGAAAATCGACGAAAGTGGAAACATTTCGATGCCCCACATCGGGAGTCTAACTGCGGCCAACTCGACAACCGTGGAGCTTAAAAAACTGATCGAAACGACTTACTTAAAAGAGGAGATATTTACGAATCCCAATGTCACCGTCGATTTAAAGGAGCAAAGATTTGTCGATGTTACCGGTGAGGTTCGAGTTCCCCAGCGCGTACCTTACACCAAAGATCTGACCGCACTTGGGGCAGTGGCTGCTTGTGGTGGTTTTACCGATTTCGCCAATCGTCGCAGGGTTCGTTTGACCCAAGGAGGGGTCACCCAAGAATTCAATGCGAAAGAGATTCAGGTCGACCAAGGAAAAGACATACGCTTAAGACCAAATGACAAGATTCAGGTTGACCGGAGTATTTTTTGAACCGAAGGATTGGACTTTTTGGTGGAAGTTTCGATCCTTTTCATCTTGGACACTTTCTCATCGGGCGGCTGGCCTATGAAAGTCTGCGACTCCACCACATTGTCTATCTGCCCTGCGCCCAATCTCCCTTGAAGAAAGTTCAACCCCTGGCGACGGCTTCGGCTCGAATCGGCTGGCTACGGCAGGGGTTGTCGAGTGAATCTTGGGCCCGCGTTTCGTCATGGGAAATTGATCGGAAGGGCCCCTCGTTCTCGGTCGACACCGCCGCATGCTGGAGAAAAAAGTTTCCCGAAGCAGCGCTATTTTGGATTATGGGATCGGATCAGTGGAAGGTGCTACCCCAGTGGAAAGACTTTCAAAAGCTCGCTCGCTGGGTGCACTTTCTTGTTTTCCCTCGACCAGAAACTCCCAAGGCAATGCGTGGTGTTTCCATGAGTATATTGCCGTGTCGTCTTGATCTTTCGTCGACCGAGATACGAGCACGGGTCAAGAGAAGGCTGTCCATCCGCGGAATGGTCCCAGCCGAAATCATGCGTTCGGTGAACCAAAGTCGGTCCTACCGGTGATTTTGGATGGCTTAGCGCTGGCAAAACTTTGCCGTAATCTAGCGGGGAATAAAAAAGCACTCGATCCTGTCGTTCTCGACCTTCGAAAAGTAGGCGGACCGGCTGATTTCTTTGTTATCGTTTCGGCCGAAAATGAGCCTCAGCTCAAAGCTATTGCCGGCGAGGTGGAGCATGGTGCCGAGAACGCGGGCCGTCATGTTTTCCGCTCGACGGGCCAGGCGGCCAGCCAGTGGATGATTCTTGATTACGGTGATGTCTTGGTCCACATCATGCACACCGCGCGTCGCAATTTTTACAAACTCGAGAATCTTTGGGGAGATGCAGAAAAAATCAACACGTAGGGCTTACATTTCTTCCAGGGTTGGAATCCCAAGGAGCTCCAGGCCTTCTCGCAGGACATCTCCAGTGAGCCCTGTCAGGGTCAGGCGGGACTGTTGTAGAGCAGGGGTTTTGGCTTGCAGGACGGGGCAGGCCTCAAAGAAGCGGTGAAACATGCCGGCTGTCTCAAAGAGGTACCCGCACAAGTGGTGCGGTCGGCGATCGTGGGCGGCTAGTTCGACGACATCGGCGAAGCGAAGAAGCTGGCGGGAAAGCTCTTCCTCGGCAGCTTCCTCAAGAAGAGTGGGGTGGTGTGGTGGCGTGGTAACGCCAGCTTTTCGTAGAATCGAGCGCGAGCGAACATAAGCATTCAAGATATAGGGAGCGGTATTGCCATCGAAGGCCAACAATTTCTCCCAAGTAAACACGTAGTCGAGATTCCGTCCCGGCATCTGGTCGGCATACTTCAGACTGGCGATGCCGAGTAGTTCTGCCTTGGCCTCGAGGGAAGTCCCCGTGAGATCTGGCCGTTTTTCGAGAAGGATTTTTTTGGCGCGATCTTTGGCCTCCTCGAGAAGATCGACCAATTTGATGGGCGTACCATCCCGACTCTTTAGTGGCTTTCGATCGGGGCCTAAAATGGTCCCAAACCAGACGTGTTCGAGTGGGATTTGCATTCCCCATCGCTTGGCCGTGTCGAAAAGCCAGCGAAAGTGAAGCTGTTGTCTGCCATCCGTCACGTAAATGATTCGTTGGGCGTGAAGATCTCGAATTCTGGATTGTAAGGCGGCCAGATCGGTTGTGCCGTACAGGAAGGCGCCGTCCGATTTTCGAATTAGGAAAGGCTCCTCGGAGATCTCGGAGTTTTTGACCACAACGGCTCCTTGACTGATCTCGGCGATCCCTTCGGTCAGAAGATCCTTCACCACACCAGCCAGCGCTGCCTGATAACTACTTTCCCCTTTCTCGAGGTCGAAGGATACATTCAGCCGTTGATAGATCTCCCGAAAATG
>LIBO01000208.1 GCA_001438005.1 Verrucomicrobia subdivision 6 bacterium BACL9 MAG-120507-bin52
CCCGACCAGTCGGTGGTTCTGCCAAAGATCGGCTGGATCAATTCCAAGGCCGCACTCATCCCCGCCACCATAATCAGCCCGAATGGCCAAAGCATGGGTCTCAACCCCATGATCATCAAACCCCCCAACATGGTATATCCGACAAAGTGAACAATCTTGTCCGCCTCCACTGCCTTGCCCTCTTCCGCCATCAAACTCCCAATCACCGCACAAATCATTCCCGCCAACGCAATGACAATGAGTACATTTCGGGTGCGTGGAGGAATGTCCAAATGCGGGTTGTTTCCCGAGCGCTTGGGCGGGCCACCCCCTCCGGGTGCCGAAGGAGCGCTCCGGCGCGTTTGATTTACCGCAGCCTTTTTTTCCACTGCGTAAGCTCTTTCTGAACACCGCTAAAACTCGGCGCTCCCACCACCGCACTTCTCGCCTGCAAAGCTTTCTTCAATCTCATCAAGGGAGATCCCGCCAAAATCTCCTCCGCCAACCGACCCATCCCCGGAGCCAGACTCTCCCACACCTGCTCGCTCAATCGGTCGATCCGCGTGCCCGACTCCTCCGCCTGCCTCACCGCCGCCCCCACCACCTGATGCGCCTTCCGAAAAGGAAGCCCCGCCCTGACCAAAGCATCGGCCACATCGGTCGCCAACAGCTCCGGCGCGCTCACCGCGTACAGACACGCCCCCGCATCCACCTCCAACGAATCCACCGCGGCCGCCATTACCTCCAAAGAGCTCCGCAACGTATCCGCCGCATCAAAGACGCACTCTTTATCCTCCTGCAAATCCCGATTATAAGTCAGCGGCAAGCCCTTCAATACCGTCAGTAGGGAAACCAGATGCCCCATCAATCGGCCACTCTTGCCTCGAACTAACTCCGCCATATCCGGATTCCGCTTTTGCGGCATCAAGCTCGACCCCGTGGTGAAAGCCTCCCCAAACCGCATGAAACCAAACTCCGCCGAGGAAAATAGAATGAGATCCTCGGCCAACCGCGAGAGATGCACCCCCACCAGCGCCGCCGCCGCCAAATATTCCACCAGAAAATCCCGATCCGCGACCGCATCCATTGAGTTTTTTGAAATTGAGCCAAACCCTAACAACTTACGGGTCATCTCCCGATTTAACTTCAGCGTGCTCCCCGCGAGCGCCCCCGAGCCCAGGGGCATCACATCCGCCCGCTGGGCCGCATCCAGCAATCTTCCATGATCCCGCTCCAACATCTCCACATAGGCCAAGAAATGGTGCGCCAAGGTCACCGGTTGCCCTCTCTGCAGATGAGTGTATCCCGGCAAAATCACCTCCCGGTGCTTTTCGCCCAGCCCCACCAGAACTCGCTGCAATGTTCGGATGGCCTCTCGATCCCCCGCAATCTGGTCTCGAAGCCACAACCGCAAATCGGTTGCCACCTGATCATTCCTACTTCTTCCGGTGTGCAGCTTCGCCCCCGCCGGCACTCGCTCCGTCAACGCCGCCTCTAGATTCATATGCACATCTTCCAGGGAATCTTTCCAACGAAACTTTCCGGCCACGATCTCCCGCTCCATCCCATCCAACCCCCGCACAATCGCCGCCACCTCTTTTCGTGTCAGTACCCCGATCCGACCCAACATCGTGGCGTGGGCCCGGCTTCCCCTCAGATCATATCGGGCCAACCGCTGGTCAAAGTGAACCGATCGGCTGAACTTCGCCGCCTTGGGGTCCGCTGGAGACGAAAATCTGCCCTTTCCGGCCGACCTCACGTCTTCACCTCCAACTTCCTCTGCTCATACCCCGAAAGAACACGCCATCCCCCTGGGACCAGCTGGCCCAGCTCCAACCCTCCGATCCGTGTCCGTTTCAACCTCTCCACAGTAAAACCAAGGCAACGGAACATCAATCGGATCTGTCTCTTCATGCCCTGCCGCAGAACCATCCTCACCTCCTTCCCTCCTAAAAGCTGAATCCGCTCCGCTCGCGCCATCCCCTCCTCCAGCCGGACCCCCTTTTCCAGCTGCTTGATCGCCCCGACATCCGGTACCCGATCCAACTTCACCCGATACTCCTTCTCCACCTTATTTTTGGGGTGAGCCAGTCGCTGCGCCAAATCGCCCTGATTGGTCAGGAGCAGTAAGCCCTCACTCTCCGCATCTAATCGGCCCACCGTGAAAAGCCTTCCAAACGATTTTGGCATCAGATCGGTAATAATCGGTCTCTTGTCCTGGGCCGAAGCCGTGCAAACAACTCCCCTTGGCTTGTGCAGGGCGATGACGACCGCTTGCGAGGCGCGAATCGGTCGACCATCCACCGTGACTTGAGCACCTTCCGGAACACGCTCCGCCGGACTTTCCGCCTGTCGTTTATTGATCCGTACGCGTCTTTCGGTGATGAGAATTTCACAACCCCTACGCGAACCCAAACCGGCGGCGGCTAAATATCGGTTGAGCCTCATCCCCTCCCCGCTGGGGGCGGGATCGGCCGGCATCACTCGGGCTTGGTTTTGGGCAGGCC
>LIBO01000209.1 GCA_001438005.1 Verrucomicrobia subdivision 6 bacterium BACL9 MAG-120507-bin52
AAGAGGTGGGAATTTCTGCTTCGCTTCTTCCAGAAGTGGTCTCTTCGGGAACGGTTTTGGGGAAAATTTCGAAAAAGACAGCTCAAGCGACCGGACTTCCCGAATCCTGCCAAGTTGTCGCTTCCTGTTCCCATGACACGGGAGCCTCGGTGGCAGCGGTTCCAGCGGAAGGGAAAGGGTGGGCCTATCTAAGTTCTGGTACTTGGTCTCTGCTGGGGGTGGAGAGTGCTAAACCTTGGATGACACCCGCTTGTGCCGAAGCAGAGCTGACCAACGAAGTTGGTTTTGGACACACCATCCGCCTTTTGAAAAATATCGCGGGATTGTGGCTGGTCCAAGAGTGCCGAAGGGATTTCGCCAAACAAGGAAGAGAGATGGATTACGACAGGATTACGAAGTTGGCGTCCGAGGCGACCCCGCTAGTCACCTTGCTGGATCCTTTTCTTTCCTCGTGGAATGCGCCTGGGGAAATGGGACGGAGGATTGCGGATTACGCGAAGTCCACTCGTCAACCGGTGCCAACCTCCGACGGGGCCATGATTCGGGCTTGTTTGGAGAGCCTGGCTTTGGCTTATCGGGAGACTCTGGAATCGATCGAAAAGGTCACGGGAGAAAAAATCAAAACCCTGCACATCGTTGGGGGGGGGAGTCAGAACAAGCTTTTGAATCAGATGGCCGCGGATGCGACGGGGCGGACGGTGGTAACGGGGCCGATCGAGGGAACTGCTATCGGTAATCTGCTCATTCAGGCCTACGGTTTAGGGCACCTTAAGAGTCACCAGGAAATTCGGGCAGTGGTACGGGACTCTTTCCCCAGCGAAGTCTTTCAACCTCGATCTAACCCCTTGTGGGAGGACGCGTGGAAACGCTTCCAAATCCTGCGCACCCCGAAAAGAAAATAAAAAATATGAAAAACCATCCAAAAAACCGCTGGCAAGATTCCGTGGCAAAGACCCTCGATCCGGTCGCCCGACTCGTCTACCGCTCTAACCTCATCGGAGAAGATCCAACCCTGACGAACACAGGTGGGGGAAACACTTCCTCGAAAATCACGGAAAAGGATCCCCTGACGCATCAGGATACCGAGGTTTTGTGGGTCAAAGGATCGGGTGGGGATCTGCGGACCGCGAAAAGAGACGGTTTTTCCTCCCTCTACATGGAGAAGTTGAAGGGGTTGCAGAAAAATTATTTGGGTTCCAAGACCAAGGGGCCGAAGACCCAGATCGAGGACGATATGGTGGGAGCCTACGCCCACTGCACCTTCAATCTGAATCCCCGTCCTTCGTCCATCGACACTCCGTTGCACGGGTTTGTGCCGGCTAGGCACGTGGATCATACCCATCCGAACGCGGCGATCTCTCTCGCCGCCTGTGCCAAGGGTAAAGAGCTGACGAAAGAGATTTATGGGGACGAAGTGATCTGGACCGAATGGCAGAGGCCTGGTTTCGACTTGGGACTGATTCTGGAAAAATTGTGCCAGGATCACCCCAAAGCCAAAGGGGCGATCATGGGTCAACATGGCCTGATCAACTGGCATGAGGACGACAAGAAATGCTACGAGCTGACGCTGGAGTTGGTTGGGCGAGCGGCCGAGGCGATGGAAAAGAAAGATCGCGGCGAAAAGACCTTCGGTGGGGGAAAGTACAAATCCCCAGCTGAAAAAGAGAGGAAAGCCCTTTGGCTTGCGATTTTGCCTTGGCTGCGCGGGAAGGTTTCCGCCCAGCAGCGGATGATCGGAACCGTGCAGGAGGATGCGACGATCCTGCGATTTGTGAACAGCAAGGATGCTCCTCGCTTGGCGGAGATGGGGACTTCCTGCCCAGACCATTTTCTGCGAACGAAGATCAAGCCCCTCTATGTTGCGTGGGATCCGGCGACGGGCGATGTGGCGAAATTGCGAAGCCTTCTTGAGGAGGGGCTTGAAGCCTATCGGGCGGACTACAAAAAGTATTACGAGAAGTGCAAACGGAAGGATTCCCCGGCTATGCGGGATCCAAATCCGACGGTGGTGCTGATCCCCGGGTTGGGAATGGTGGCGTGGGGAAAGTCGAAGAGTGAGTCGCGGGTCACGGCTGAGTTTTATAACTGTGCGGTTGAGGTGATGCGCGGAGCAGAGGCGCTCGGCGGTTATATCAATCTTCCCCAGCAGGAGGCGTTTGATATCGAATACTGGCAGTTGGAGGAGGCGAAACTTAAGCGGATGCCAGCGGAGCAAGAGCTTGCTCGGCAGGTGATTGCCGTGGTGGGTGCGGGTAGTGGAATTGGCAAAGAGACGGCCCATCGTCTAGCCAAGGAGGGAGCCTCCATTGTCTGTGTGGATCTAAATGAAAAAGCGGCTCAGGAGACTTCGGCTGAGCTGGTCAAGAAGCTGGGGGAGGGAATCGGTGTTGCCGGCACAGGGATCTCCGGTTGCGGTCCGGCGATTGGTGTAGGGGCCAACATC
>LIBO01000210.1 GCA_001438005.1 Verrucomicrobia subdivision 6 bacterium BACL9 MAG-120507-bin52
CCTCCGCACTTTCCCCCGGCCGCACCTCCACCCGACCCTGCCGAATCACCGATCCCCCATCCACCACCTCGTTCACCCAGTGCACCGTGCAACCCGTCTCCTTTACCCCCGCCCGCCAAGCCTGCTCCCACGCCTTCAACCCCGGAAAGGCCGGCAAGAGCGACGGATGAATATTGATCATCGCCCCAGCAAACTTTTCCAAAAGAGGTGCCTTCACCACCCGCATGTACCCCGCCAGCACCACCAGATCCGCCCCCGCCTCCCTCAACTGGTTGGCCAACTCCCGCTCGATCTCCGCCTCCAAATGAGTTCGGTACTTTCCCTTCGCACAAACCCACGTCCGCACTCCCCGCTCTTTCGCCTCATCCAGAATTTTTGCGTCCGCCTGATCACTCCCCACCAAAACAAAATCCGCCGCCACTTGGCCCGCCTTTACCGCCTCCGCCAAAGCGACAAAGTTACTCCCCCGACCCGACCCCAACACGCCCAGCCGCAATCTCCTCACGTCTTCAACTTCTGCAAAACCGCCGTCGTCGATCGTCCTGGTGTCAGAGGCAAAATCTCCACCCGTCCTCCCCCCTCCTTCACCACATTCACCTCATCCGCGTCCAGCTGCCCCTCCTCGTAATCCCCCCCCTTCACATACACCTCAGGCTTCACCAACCGCAAAAATTCTGTCGCCCGCTTTTCTGGGAAAATCACCACCGCATCGACGCACCCTAGCCCCGCGACCACCTCCGCTCGATCGGCCTGCCCATTCACGGGCCGCCCCGCCCCCTTTAACTCTTTTACACTTTTATCTCCATTCACCCCTACCACCAAAACGTCCCCCCGACTCCTCGCTTCACTTAAAAAACGCACATGCCCCACATGCAAAAGATCAAAACACCCATTTGTCGCCACCACCCGCCGCCCCCCCCTCCGTTGACCTTCCCGCCACTCCGCCAGTTTTTCCCAACTCAAAAGCAATCCCATAAGCGCACATCTTGACCTGCCCCGCCCGACTCGCAACATCAATTCAGAAAGGCGACTCCCTCATTTTATGGATTTCGACTGGTCCTCCTACTCCACCCCCCAAATCCCTCCGCCCGAGGTTCAGGAAAGTTTCGAAGACCCCTTCTGCCTCCGTATCCTTCCCAGCGCTGGTCCCTTGGCCGAACACTCCCGCTTCCTTTGCCTCGGCAAAAGTCTCTCCGGAAAATCCCTCTTTTCTCTTTATAGTTCCGACGGCCGGAAAATGCGCCCCATTGCCAGCCGCCCGATGACCACCCACGAAACCTTCTTCTACGAACGCAAAGCTAAGGAATCTTTGTGAACGACCTTCCCCTCATCCGCCAGTGGGAGGAAATTCCCTTTTTCCCCAACCCCAAAGAGGAGGCCGCTTACTGGGCCAGCCACCAGCTCGATCCCACTCTTCTCTCCGCCTCCCTCTCCCGCAGCGAAGGACAAGAATCCACCTCCATTACTTTGCGCATCGATCCCCGCATGTTGAGCCGCCTGAAACGCCTCGCCGCCCGCCGCTACCTCAACTATCAATCCATGATCAAACAGTGGCTGGCCGAGCGAATGGAAAAGGAAAATCCCGAAGCCTAAGCCTTCGTGAAGTCCAACCCGTCACTTTCACCCATCTCAAAAAGAAGCTCATACATCTCCGCTACTTCCTCCGAGAAACCATCCGCCGCTGAATTCGCCATCTGCCGTACGGCCGCAAACCCCTGCAATGCTCCCGATGGATCATGCAGTGGAATAAAATCGATTCTCCATCGCTCCCCATTTTTTTTAAGTTGCCCCTCCGCCCAACACCCCGAGCCCGAGGCCAAACACTCTAACACTTTTCCTACCTCCCGATGCGCCATCTTGGCCCCACGCCACAAAATATTCACCGGCGCCCCGATCACCGCCCGCGGTAGCCCACCCTCCCAACATATCCTTAACTCCTGATCTAAGATCGCCACCGCATGCCCAGAATTTTTGAGTGCCCCAACTAATAGATTTTGAATGGTACTCATGCTGATTTGGAGTGCTTATAGAATTCGCTTGTAACGCTTTAATGTAAATATAAATCTTCACTTATTCACACTTGTTATATCACTGCCAGTAAACGTTTTATGCTTTAGTAAGATTTTCGAGCGCGAAATTTTCCCATATTCTTTCTTTCCCCACCTCTTCCCCCTACGATCGAACTAATGTCTTCTTCCACTGCTACGGCGCCGGTTGGCTGGAAATTAGCCCATGCCCGCCGAACCAAACTCATCGCCACTCTCGGTCCGCAACACACCAACTCCTCCGCCCTTTCCCAACTCGTCGATGCCGGAGCCGAAATTTTTCGGCTCAATATGTCCCACGCTTCCCACGACTTTGTTCGTACGGTGGCTCCCCTGCTCCGCTCCCTCGCCTCCAGCCGCGGCCAGGAGATCGCCCTCCTCCT
>LIBO01000211.1 GCA_001438005.1 Verrucomicrobia subdivision 6 bacterium BACL9 MAG-120507-bin52
GGGTACACCATCGTGGTGGGAGAAACCCCTGCGGCGGGGGACAAGCATCAGGACGCGATTACCAATGGGCTTTTAACCCGTTTTCCGATCGTTTCCAAAAAAACGTGGGAAACGGCCTCGGCCCGAGGAATTCTTGAGACCAAACTTCAGGTTGGCGACGCCACCTTCACCGTGATGGGGAACCATTGGAAAAGTGGGGCGGGAAATCCTGTGATGGAAAATAAGCGTTTGGGAAATGCCAAAACGGTGCGTGATCGGCTCGATCAAATCCTGCAAGAGGATCCCAAGTCGGATGTTATTCTCGGAGGAGACTTTAATACCCAGTACAACCAAGGTCAGCGTTACTCCTATATGACCAAGACAGCGATCCAGGATGTTTTGGGGTCGCAGGGGGACGCCACCATGTTTCAGGGGGAGGGGAAACCTGATTTGTATAATCTCTGGTTTGATGTGTCGCCCGAACAAAGATTTTCGGACGAGTACAACGGGGAGTGGGGAACCCTAATACAGATGCTGGTCACTCGTGGTCTCGCGGATGGGAAGGGGGTGGATTACGTGCCCGGCAGTTTTCGGCAACTGCGAGTTCCTGGGGTGAACTCACGGGATCCCTTGGGATTACCCTGGAGGTGGACGAATTATGGTCCGGGTTGGGGCGCCAGTGATCACTTTCCCGTCTTGGCAACATTTCGGGTGGGGGGCGAAGCGTCATCCAGCGGAGAAGCTTTACCGAAAACCTCTCTTCCGCAAAAAGAGGCAGTGAAAGTGGGTTTCGATCAGATCGACCGCTCGAAACTGCGAAGTGCTTCTGTTCTGAAAGATGCGTCATCGGAGGAGTTGGCCAAGGCGATGGGGGAGTACTTTATGGTCGAGGGAACACTGTCGAAGATTCGGCCGTTAGAAATTGATGTAGATGGGAAACCTTACTCGCTGCACTCTTATGACAAAAACCTCAAGGACGCCATTCGCGTGATGGCCAAGGGCAGCCAAGTGAAATTCGTGGGTGAACTGGGATTGTATAAAGGAAAACTACAATTTGTGATCCGCGATCCGAGTTGGATTAAGTAAAAATCAGTCTCGTCTCGATTCTTGGGTGATTCGGTGCAGGCGCTGCTCAATGCTCGGAGTGAGTTGTTCCCAGCGAAAACGCCATGACCAGTTTCCCTCCTCCCGCCCAGGCACATTCATTCGGGCAAAGGATCCCAACCCCAGGACATCTTGCAAAGGGTACACGGCAGTGTTGGCGGGTGAGCGCAAGGCCAGGCCGATCATATCCCAATGAATTTCAGATCCATTAGAGGAGAGGTAAGTGCGCGCATTGTGCTGTTCGCGAGCAATCTGTTCTGCATTTCGTGTAGAGTCTTTTCCTGGCTCACTGCGATACCAACCCACGGTGGTGTCATTATCGTGGGTTCCCGTATAGACGGCACAGTTGGAGGGATAGCTCTTGGGTCGAAAGGTGTCGGCTTTCGGGTCGTCGCCGAAGGCAAATTGCAGGATTCTCATTCCGGGAAAGCCAAGAGAGTCGCGCAGAGCGTCAACCTCGGGAGTAATCACACCTAAGTCCTCGGCCAAAATGGGAAGATCCCCCAATGTTTGGTGGGCGGCATCAAAAAGCTTTTTGCCTGGTCCTGGCACCCAGCGACCTCGGGTAGCGGTTTTTTCTTGGGCTGGAATCTCCCAGTTCGCCTCAAAACCTCTGAAATGATCAATTCGGACAATATCGTAAAGCTTAAGTGAGCTTTGCAAACGAGCGTTCCACCAGGCAAAACCCTCTTTTTCGTGGATGTCCCAGCGATAGAGGGGATTTCCCCATCTTTGGCCTGTTTGGCTAAAGTAGTCTGGGGGAACGCCCGCAATCACAGTCGGCTGCCCATCTTTTTCCATGAAGAAAAGTTCAGGTCGGCACCAGACGTCTGCGCTGTCGTGGGCGACAAAAATAGGGATATCACCAATGATCGAAATCCCGCGCTTTTTCGCCTCCCGTCGAAGCAAACTCCACTGATGAAAAAAGAGGAATTGGAGGATCTTGGAGTATTTTATCTCCGTCGCGTGCTCTTTTCGCGCGGCGGAGAGGGCAGCGGGTTGGCGACCGCGAAGTGGCTCTGGCCATTTCGTCCAAGGTCCGCCCCCGTGCTTCTTTTTCAGTGTGGCAAAGAGGGCGTAATCCTCCAGCCAGTTGGTCTCCTTTTCGCAGAACTGCATCCAACCCGCCTTGAGAGAGGCTGAGGCACGACGTGAGAAGGACTTTGCGACTTGATAGAGGACAGCGGCACGAGCGGTCAGGACAGGACCATAATCGACGTGACTTTCCGGAAAGGATGGAAAGTCGCGAATGTCTTCCTCGCGCAAAAGGGCCTCGTCGCGCAAGGAGTCGAAACTGATGAGCATCGTGTTGCCGGCAAAAGTGGAGAGAGTTTGATAGGG
>LIBO01000212.1 GCA_001438005.1 Verrucomicrobia subdivision 6 bacterium BACL9 MAG-120507-bin52
AATCCTCCAAAATGTGACGACGACGCAGAGAGATAATCCGGAGCGAGTGGACGGAAAAACGGAGCAGGTGGCGTTGCGTTTTGCCATGCAGGCGGAGTGGCCCGTGGGGGGAGTGTTGCCAGCGGAGGCGGCGAAAAAGCCGGCATCACCATGAAGGGGAAAATGACGCAAACGCAAATCTTGCTGGCGGCAGGGGGTGGAGGGTTTTTGCTTTTGGTCGGAGCCTTGGGGTGGTTTGGGTGGAGTTCGTTGGGTGAGGTGCAGACGCAAGCCCAAGCTTTGGCTGAGAAAAAAGTGAAGCCGGAACTGGCGGCAATTATCAGCCGACCGGGTGGGGCGGGGGCGGCGCGGAAGGAGGCGACGGAGATGGCCAAGTTGGCGGAGGAGATCGGCCAGGGGGAAGAGGTGCTGGTGGCGAGTTGGAGGGAGGGGTACGAAAAGGCATCGGGGCAGGGAGAACCTTGGTCCCAAGACGCGAATCAGTGGAAGGACCGGCTCATTCAAGCCAACGATGCTTTGGCCAAGCGTGCGGGAAAAAAGGGGGGCAACAGTGGAGTTATTTTTGGCGAATGACTTTTATTTGGGACTGCAGGAGTTCAAACAGCAGAACCCGCCCGCGGATCAGGTGCCGGCTTTGGCGCGTCAACTTTCCGTATCGGAAAGATTGATAAAGCTTTTGATGGAAGCAAAGAGTGAAGCCAAGGAGGGCTACCCCACTCAGTGTATTTTGCAGTCGTTGGTGGGGCCGACGGGCGGGGGCAAGGAGGAGTCGAAAGCACCGGCGGAGAAGCCGAAAGCGGTGGTGGATGGGAGTGGAGTCGTGCGCGAGAAATATACGATCCAGATGGAGTGTTCTCCGGAGGTGTTGTATGGGTTTATGCAGCGATTAGCGAAGGACCCGTGGCTATTTATCGTCATGGATCTGAACTTAGAGAACGACCTGAAGGATTTTCCCAAGAGAAGTGAGGTTGCGAAAAAGTTTGCGGTGGACCCTAAGAAAGAAAGTGGGAGTGGCGTCCCGGCGCAAGAGGGGGTGGAGGCCGAGGGTGCACGGGGTGGGGCGAATGCGCCTACGCAACCGCCATTGCTGATGGTTTTGGCAGGGAAGGAGAGGCTGAAAGTGGTTCTAAGGGTTGATTACGTTGGATGGAGGGCGCCTGCCCCAGGAAAGCCGGTGGAGAAGGGGAAGAGCACGTGAAGCTTTCGGCAGTCTGGTGGGGAGGTTTGGGCGGCTTGGTGGCCTTGGGGCTGGTGGGAGTTGCGTTTGGATTGTTCCAGCCGGGCTGGCCTGAACCGGTGGAGAGCCCAACGGGGGGAGGAAAATCGGTGGTGGCGGAAATGAAGCAAAAAGCGGCTGAGTTGATGGCGAAGAGTGGAGAGTTAGCGGGAAAGAAAAAAGGTTTTCAGGATGAGAGTAAAGGCCACCGGGTATTTGTATCCCGCAGCTTGGTTTTTTTGCCGAAAGAGGCGGAGCCGGTGCAACCGCTGAACCCGTCTCAAGTCACGGATGACGGCATTCAAGTCGGATGGAAGCTGAAGTACAATTTTTCCCCAGAAGATCCGGAGGTAGCGCAGCAGGATGAGGATCAGGATGGCTTTCACGAATTTGGAGGAGTTTGAAAAAAAGACCGATCCGAGAGATCCCAAAAGCAGTCCTTCGAAGTGGGTCAAGGTGAAGATTGCCTCGGTGGATCCGGCGAAGATGGCGGTGAGCTTTTCGGGTAAATCGGAGGGGCGTTATACCTTGCGTTTCAAATCGGTTCGAAAACCCAAGGATGTGGATGTCGTGATTGGGGATCAGTTGTGGGTACTGGCCACGGGAAAAGGGGTCGAGATTGTGAAGAGTGCAGAGGAGGCCAAGGCGAAAGCGGGGGGCACCAATGCCTGTCCCCATGCCATCGCCATAGGAGTGAAGGAGTACAAAGAGGACAAGGGCATCAAGATGGACGAAAGGACAAAAACGGAAAATGAGTATGATGATTCGGCGTTGGTATTGGAAAGAAAGGATGGATTGGGTGGAACGGTCGCACTCAAGATTGATGAGAGAGGAAAGTCGCGCGGAGTGGAGTGGTCGGTCGGCGATGTGCGACTAATTTCCCTCGTCCCAGGGGAGGGGGAGATGGGGCCCTTCCGGGTCGGCCAAACATTTCCTTATGCGGAAAGGACCTTCGGGGTGATGGAGGCAACTGGGCAAAAGGTAACCCTTCGCATTGAGCCGGGGGGTGAGATGGTCACTATCTTGCCCAAGTAGATACTCACAAAACTTTCCGAGTCGTTGGTAGGTTCTTCACCCGGGATAGGGGGTAGCGTTGACCCCGAGAGGTGGGAGGTTGATATATTTTACCTCGGTGAAGAAGTGTCTGTTCATTCTAATTGGCCTTGGATTTCTGGCATACAGGGTCCAGGGTGAGGAAGTTGCGCA
>LIBO01000213.1 GCA_001438005.1 Verrucomicrobia subdivision 6 bacterium BACL9 MAG-120507-bin52
TCCTTGATATGCGACGCCGTTGGAAAGACTTTGTCGAACCCGGGCGTGCGTTTCATTTGTCTCTGGCCTTGGATCACCGCCGAATGCCGATTGCCTACCACGGTCACGATTTTGCCGAGGTGATGTGGGTCGAAGAGGGGGAAGGTATTCATCATGTGAACGGACAACGACAGACGCTCAGTGCCGGCGACCTGATCTTCATTCGCCCGCAGGATCACCATAGTTTGATGGCATCCGATGGGCGCGTGTTCCGCCTGCAAAACCTGGCCTTTCCGCGCCCTGTGCCCGCGCGACTTGCCAAGCTTTATTTCAACAAAGACGATGACTGGTTCACATCTGGAAGACCGCTGCCGAAACGCGTCTCCTTGGACGCACGACAGCAAGGTGAGCTTCGCGCGGAACTCACCAGGCTGCAGCAAGCTCCGCGCGAAGTTCTACCGCTCGACACCTTCCTGCTGAATTTGTTCCGGCTCTTGGGCCGGGCACAACATGCGCCCGCGCACCTGCCGGATTGGCTGTCCCTGGCCATGCAGCGCTTCACTGCCGAAAAACACATGCAGAGCGGGGTCCAGTATTTTCATCGTTTAGCCGGACGATCCCCCGAACACGTGGCGAGAATCATGCAAAAACATACCGGCCTGACACCAACCGCTTGGGTCAACATGCAGCGATTGGACCATGCTGCCCGCCTGCTGGAATCCACCATGATTCCGGTAACCGAGATCGCATTCGAAGCAGGTTTTGAAAATTTGGGGTATTTTTTCCGTATTTTTCGCACCCGCTACGGCACAAGCCCTCGACTCTACCGCATGCGCCAGACCGCTGTTATGTAATCCATAACGTGGAAAAATTGCAGCGGGATGAACAAGAGTGGAGGCAAAACTACCTACCCAACGGCGAAGCCGTGCTGCGTTACGCGGACGGTGGACAAGCCGTCACATCGCTCATTCCGCCGTTCAACCTCGACTGCTTCTTCCAGAAATTCAGCCTCGAGGGCGTGCCGGTGCCGTTCGGCCAATACGGGCCCGGCGGTTTCCTCTATCCGAAGACGACCGGTTTTACGAGCGCCCACGCCAACGCACTGGCGATTGACTGCGACCCCTCACGCGTTCTGGAGTCGGTGGAACTTCGCGCCACGTGCAGCGAAGCGGTCATCGGCCTCGCCGGCCTGACGGCGCTTGCGCCAAAAGCCGTGAGGCCATGAAGCGGTTCACCACTGCCGTCTATCTCTAGAAACCATTCAATCCATGAAAAACAAACTATTCCGCCTGTTTCCGTCCGCAATCGCTACCAGCTCCATCCTGCTGGCGCCCGCACTCCACCGCAGCTGCCACGCTAACGACGGTGATGGTCCTCCCCCGCCGCAGGGTTGGCTGAAGCGGGTCTGCCATTCAAATTCAAACTCAATCCCATGCCCCTATTCCTCCGTCTTCTGATTAGCTGTCTCGGCTTTCTCAGCCTCAACGCTCGCGCCGCAAATTTCTCCGTGCCCTTTCCCGCCCCCCTGCCCGCTCACCACCGCCTCCTTGCTTCCGCAGAAGACTTCACCGCGCTGCGCGAGCAGGTCAAAACCGACCCGGTCTCGGCACGTTTTTTTGCCGAACTCAGCCAGCAGGCCGATGCCATGCTCGCTCAACCACCCGTCACCTACAAAAAAGAAGGGATTCGCCTGCTTGCCGTTTGCAACGAGGCACTCAAGCGGATCAGCACGCTGGCGATGATGGCCCGCCTCACCGGTGATGCGCGCTACAGCGAGCAGTGGCCGCAAACATAAGGACGGCGATGATGAGATGTTTCATGATTTTAGTTCCTGTATGAACCGCGTAGGCGATGGCGTTGATCTGGATGTTCACTTCGGAAGGAGCGCGATGAGGTCCTCATGCGGACGGGTTGATTGCTGGTCCGGCCGAAGATGACATCCTGAGCTGGGCGCGGCGAAACAGCCGCGTCCCTCTTCATTAATACGACGAAGCGAGGGCGGTTTGGCGCTGGGTGCCAAGACCGTCGATGCCGAGCTCGATCACGTCGCCGGGTTTCAGATACAACGGGGGTTTTTGACCGAGGCCGACTCCGGCTGGGGTGCCGGTGGAGATGACGTCGCCGGGGAGGAGGGTCATGAACTGGCTGAGGTAGCTGACGATAAAGGGAACGTCGAAGATGAGGTTGCTGGTGTTGCCGTCCTGAAATTTGCGGCTGTTGACGGTGAGCCAGAGGCGAAGTTTACCGGCGTCGGGCACCTCATCGGCGGTGACGAGCCACGGGCCGATGGGGGCGAAGGTGTCGGCGCTCTTGCCCTTGACCCATTGGCCACCGCGTTCGAGTTGCCAGGCGCGTTCGCTGTAGTCGTTGTGGAGCACGTAGCCTGCGATGCAGGCGGGGGCCTCGGCGGTGGTAACGTGGCGGGTCACG
>LIBO01000214.1 GCA_001438005.1 Verrucomicrobia subdivision 6 bacterium BACL9 MAG-120507-bin52
GGCCACATACCCGTAATCTGCCCCCACCTCAAAATCCCACTCCTCCGTCGACTGACTTTTCCCAGGCCCGAACGCCTGTCGCCCAGGCGCCAACCTCACCGGCGCCAACGGATCCTGAATCTCACCCTCGGGCGTAATCGGACCAGGCCCAGCCTCCTGAGCCACCCCAATCGACAAACCTGCCAAGCATAAAGCTATGCAAATCAACACTTTAATACTGGAATACCCGTTCAAGTTAAAGACTTACTAAAGATTTTTTTGTAAAATCCAAGATAAATATCCCTACCTAAATCTCTGCCTTCAAGCGGTCTACGGATTGATGCGTGACTTCATCTCCTCACATGCCCCCCGTACCTCCCGCATAAACATACCCTCCGCTATCATTTTCGCCGTCGCCTGCGCCAACTGGCTCGGATCGGTCTGAACCACATCCATTCGGCACACGAGACACCGCCCCCCCCCATAAGGCCAAATCCCATAGATGCTGATCGATCCAAAGTATCCCCTCGATACGTAGTAATTCATATCTCCCACCTCCCATCTACCTCCCACGCCTGCTCGTGATACCCCACAACCCAACGCCACCGCCGGGCTTTTATCTACATCCATCAACTGCCAGTAATCATTCACCGCAACCTTTTCCTTTTCGTCTCGCCCTCCCACGGCCAATGCCGTCAGCAGCCTTCGAAACTCGTCCCGGAAAGACCCATTTTCCTTCAGCACCTCTCTCAACTCCGCGTCAAAATCCACCTTCGACTCAGGCCCCGCCGGTACACCCACCGTCTCCTTCCATCCGCCCCCATGAAATTTCTCCACCAACTTCCTCAAAACCTCCACCCAACCCCCAACCTTTTCCTTCGCGATCACATCCATCTCCTCGGGGTGCAGATGTAATTTTCCCTCCCTCTGATCCTGCACCTGCAACATCAGATCATAGGGGAATCCCGCTAAAGCCTCCCGAAACCGAACCCAATCCGAATTCTGCGGAGGCCTCGATATTTTTTGAAAAATCTTCACCGCGCCCCCACCCTGCCACGGCATCGTCTTTCCCTCCGTCGGATCAAATTGTAAAATTGCTTCCGCCACCCTCTCCGGCTCCCCCGAAACCATAAAGAATACCTTCGCCCCCAAAAACCCCGGCCTTCCCCCCGCGATCATCCACTTCTGCCCCACCATCTCCCCCCTCTCCAGCTCCTCCATCGGTACCGCAAAACCCATCCTCCCCAGATCCTCTTTCCATCCCCCGACCTTTATCTCCTGATTCACCTTCTCGCCCCCCGTTCCCTCCCGCAACGAGATCTCCTCACCCCAGACCCCGCTCACCCCCATCCACCCCCAAAGCAAGATCTCTCTTAAAGCATTGACTTGAAACCAACTTCGCATAGGATTTCCTTCTTATGGCTCGGCAGACAAAAAGCAAGATCATCACCGGCAACCGTATCCACGATAAAGATACCGGTTCCTCCGATGTCCAAGTCGCCCTCCTCACCGAACGCATCAATCACCTTTCCACCCATCTCGAAAACTCAGTCAAAGATTTCGCCTCCCGCCGCGGCCTCCTCACCATGGTCAGTCGCCGCCGGCGCCTGCTCGACTACCTTCATCGTACCGAACCAAAACGGTACCGCTCTCTTCTTGAAAAACTAAAACTGAGGAAATAAACCCAACCCCAAAACCCTACCCCCCCAAGTCCCTTCGAGCGGGAACTCTCTGACCAGCCCCAGCTGAGCAGATGACACCACGCAGGCCCCCCAGCCTCCGTGGTGTCCTCTGAAGCCACTCGGGCCACTCTCCGAATTCCTTACCCGCCCCCAGTCTCTCCTCTTTCTGGGCCGTGCTCGGCCGTGACCCACCCAATCCTATGAACACAAACCACAAATCCCTCACCGCCCGCTTGGGCGATCGCGATATCCACATCGAAACCGGCAAACTCGCCAAACTGGCCGACGGCGCCGCTCTCGTCACCATGGGCGAAACGGTCATCATCGTCACCGCGGTCTCCGCTACCAAAGTGAAAGACGGCCAAGACTTCTTCCCCCTGACTGTCGAATACAAAGAAAAAGCCGCCGCCGTTGGCCGTATCCCCGGCAGCTACTTCCGTCGCGAAGGTCGCCCAACCGAAAAGGAGATCCTCACCTGCCGCATGATCGATCGGCCTCTGCGTCCCCTCTTCCCCAAAGGCTACTACTACGATACCCAAGTCATCGCCATTCTTCTCAGCGCCGACGGCCAGAACGACCCCGATATCCTCGCTCTCAACGGCGCCTCCGCTGCCCTCATGGTCTCCGACATCCCTTGGGCCGGACCCATCGCCGCCGTCCGGGTCGGTCGCGTCGCCGGGAAATTTATCGCCAACCCCACCCATAACGAAAATGCCGAGAGCGACCTCGACCTCG
>LIBO01000215.1 GCA_001438005.1 Verrucomicrobia subdivision 6 bacterium BACL9 MAG-120507-bin52
CCGACGATGGGGCCAAAGGTCATGATGCCCAGTCCAATGAACATATTGAGAGCGGAGTAAAACTGAGAGAAGTTTTCTTTGGGAAACATTCGCAGGGGCAGGGAGGCAGAGCTGGTGCAATTGAGGACGATAAGTCGTGTTACCGAGCAGAACCGGCCAAGGGGGAGAAAAAGAAAAAAGAGTGATCCTGCATATCGGGGATGCGAGCGGGGTTAAGGCGAGCTAAGATCTGCGGGTGAAGAAAACCAATGCCTTGGGTGGGGAAGTAAGCCCTTATTTGTTGCAGCACGCCCACAATCCGGTGGATTGGATGCCGTGGGGGGATGCGGTGTGGAGGAGGGCGAAGGCGGAGAATAAGCCGGTTTTTCTTAGTATTGGTTATTCGACGTGTCACTGGTGTCATGTGATGGAGCGGGAATCGTTCGAGAGTGAAGATGTGGCGAAGGTGCTCAATCGGGATTTTATTTCCGTCAAAGTGGATCGGGAGGAGCGTCCGGATGTGGATCGGGTGTACATGATGGCAGTGCAGGCGATGACGGGTCAGGGGGGATGGCCCCTCTCCGTCTGGGTGACACCGGAGGGAAAGCCGTTTTATGGGGGGACCTATTTTCCGCCGGTGGGCGGGCAGGGAAGGCCTGGGTTTGTCGATGTGTTGGGTCAGATTGCGGCCGCGTGGAGGGAGAGAGGGGAGGAGGTGAAGGGGTGGGCGGAGGAGTTGGCACAACGAGTCCGGGCTTTAGGAGAAGGAACAAGCGGGAGTGGGGTCTCTGATGCGGAGAAAATTTTAAAGGCCGGAACAGGTGAGATGGCGATGGAGTATGATCGAAAGCACGGCGGATTTGGCGGGGCGCCAAAGTTTCCTCGGCCGAGTCAGCCTCTTTTCCTGATGCGAAGGTCTTTTGCGGAAAAGAGTGAGAAGCTTTTGGAGATCGTGAGGCATACCGGCCGAGCGATGCGGATGGGTGGAATCTATGATCAGATCGGGGGTGGATTTCACCGGTATGCGGTGGATGGGGAGTGGGCGGTGCCTCATTTCGAAAAGATGCTTTATGATAATGCCCAATTGATGGGTTTTTATGCGGAGTTGGGAGCGGCAACAAGGGAGGCGTGGCCGCAAGAGGTAGTGGAGGGAATCGATGGGTATTTGTGGCGTGATTTAAGGGAAGAGGGGGGTGGGCTGGGGTCGGCGGAGGATGCGGATAGTGAGGGGGTGGAAGGGAAGTTTTATGTGTGGACGAAAAAAGAGGTGATCGAGTTGGCGAAAGGGGAGGAGATGAGGTTGGCGGAGGAGATTTGGGGTGTGACGGAGGCGGGAAACTTTATCGATCCGCATCATCCGGTGAAGGGTTGGAACGTTTTGGCGCGGAGGAGGGTATGTTCGGATGAAGAGGAAAGGGTGCTCAATGGACTCAGAGTGAGATTAGAAAAGAGAAGGCAAGGGAGAGTGCGGCCCGGAAAAGATGACAAGGTGCTGACCTCTTGGAATGCGTTGGCGATTTCCGGATATGCGAAGGCGGCGAGATGGGGTGGAGGAATCCATTACACAAAAAGGGCAGAGGAAATATGGGATTTTTTGCAAAAGAATCTTTTGCGTCAGGACGGAACGCCGACCCATCGTTGGAGGGGGGGTCAAAAAGACGATACTCATCTTTTGGAAGATTATGCTGGGGTATTGCAGGCCTTAATCGATCTGCATCAAGTCGCCTGCAAAACAGATTATCTACATCGGGCAGTGGATTTGGCGCAAAAGATGTTGGCAACGTTCGAGGACACGAAAAAGGGGGGATTATGGGGAAGTGTGGACGGAAGTCTCATCGCGAGAATGAAGGACGATTACGATGGAGCCGAGCCAAGTGGAAATGCGATGGCGGCGTTGGCTTTGGCCGAGTTGGGGCGCTTGACCGATCAGGTGAGGTGGGAGGTTGCCGCGAGGCGAATCTTGGACTGGTTGGGAGAAAGGATGAGGAGGTTACCCCAAGCTTTACCCAACGGCCTGTTGGCCCTGCAAAGGGTAACAGAGCCACCGGCGCGGTTGGTTGTGGCCGGGAAGGGGTGTGAGGTGTTTCTTGATGTGGCCGCTCAAGTATATCGGCCCGACCTATTGATTACGGGGGCGAGGGAGGATCATCCGAGTGAATTTATACGGGGATTGGCGGGTCGAACAAAAATCAGCACGGCATTCTTATGTGAAGGGCAAAACTGTAAATTACCGATAACAAACGTGGCCGATTTAAAAGATGCCCTGATAAAGGGTTGACCTACGACCCCAATATCAAAAAATGCCTATGCAACCCCTTGACCAGCAAGGACTTGTCGGGGGTCGTAGGTCGAATAAATCATTGTGGATCAACAATTTACGAGGTAGTTTTTCGAATTTGGGGTCGTAGGT
>LIBO01000216.1 GCA_001438005.1 Verrucomicrobia subdivision 6 bacterium BACL9 MAG-120507-bin52
GGACGCAACGAATCACGATCAGGTCTTGCGGATACAGCTGTTCCCCTGCGGAGACCCGGACTTCTTACCCACGCCGCGTTGGCCAGCTCTCACTTTATCGCGGAATTGCGCGGAGAGCGCGCGAAGGAAATCCTCCGCCAATTGCGCAAAACCGCAGAATTTATCGGCAAAAGCGGTTCGTGATTGCTGGCGCTGTGCTCGACGTCCTCGCCGCAGAGCCACCGGCAGCGGACACGGAAAGGTCTGCCGTCCTTTTGTCGGATCAAACATGGAGTAGATCGCGCGCTGCGGAGCTTTGACCATGGGAACTGGCGAGATGCTCGCCGACCTCTTCCATCCAACGGGCGATCTCATCCATCGTTTTCCGTCCGCAGTTGCGCTCGCCGGCGAGCAACGCGAGCACGTTGGCTTGGTGGGCTTGCTCGCGGGTGCGGATGCCATGGCGGCCCAGGACATTGACCGCGCGGGCAGACAGGGAGTTAAGTTCCTTGGCGTCGAGCGAAGTGAAAGCCCGTTGCACGCTCAAGCGCGGGAGCACTGGCCGTTCATGGCAAGCAGATGGCAGGAAGTCCCGGGGCTGACCGGGGTCTGGTAGTGTCCGTTGCTGACGACGGCGGGTTCGGTAAAGCGGTCTCTAAGATGGGGGATGTGTTCCAGGAAAACCGCTTTGTGGCCCAAGGCGATGTGGTTGAAGAGGACCAGATGTTGGTGGAGTTGTCCCATGTCTCCCACGTGGGGTATGACCGGAATACCGAATTTTCTGGCCAGCAAGCTGACGACGAGAAACTCGCTGACCCCGGCTACCCGCACGGCATCGACTTGGCAGACAGCCATGGCGCCGCTTTGGAGGTAGTTTTTGAAGACAACGCGGTTGGGGACATGCTCGCCGGCCGCCACTTTGACCGGCGCGATCTCCCCGGCAATCCTCCGGTGACCGACAATGTCGTCGGGGTGGGTGGGTTCCTCGATCCAGAAAAGGTTGAGGTCCTTTGTCTGCCGGGCGAAGTCCAGTGTCTGGGCGATCGTCCACTGCTGATTGGCATCAACCATGATGGTTGCGTCCGTGCCGGCCGCTTGGCGAACCAAGCGGGTGCGGCGGATGTCGCGCTGCAAGTCGGACGAGCCGACTTTGAGTTTCATCGCGGTGAATCCCGCGGCGACGGATTTTGCAACATTAGCCGCCACTTGCTCGTCGCTGTAATTGAACCAACCGATCGAGGTGTCGTATCCCGGATAACCCGACCGCGTGATCCCGCTGCGCTGCTTTCGCGTCGGATGCTCCTCCTCAAGCAGGGCGGCAGCCTGGGCGGGGGACAAAACATCCTCCACATAGGAGAAATCCAAAGTCGCCAAAAGCTCCCGGGTCGGAAGCTCCAGTAGAAGTTTCCACAGCGGCAAGCCGCGCGACCGCGCCCAAAGGTCCCAGCAGGCGTTGGTCACCGAGGCCAAGGCAAGATGCACGACCCCCTTGTGCGGTCCGAGCCAGCGAAATTGCTGTTCGTTGGCAGCGCCGCATTGCCAGCTGCCGAAACCGGCCATGACCTCCCCGATGGATTTGCCGGTGAGAGTGGATGCCAGGAATTCGGCGGCTTGGCAGACCAGATGGTTGCCCTCTCCCAAGGTGAAAGCGAAACCGCATCCCGAGAGCCCGTCGGAGGTGATGAGTTCGGTCACCGCATACGAGTAGACCGGGTCACGATGAATGGCGTCGCTTCCGGCGCTCGGTCCCAGGGCAAAACGGAGGTCGTGAACTTTGACGGCGGCAATGGTCATGGCGCTCAATGGCGGTAGCCGATCTCCGCGCCGCCGCTGACGTGCATGATGTGGCCGGTGATGAAGCGGGCCTTGTCCGACAGGAGAAACACGCAGGCATCGGCGATGACGTCCCCTTCCGGGCAATAACCCAAGGGGTGGATGTCCGTGAGATACTTTTCGATCGTGGCCGGTTCGGGTTGCTCGGCGGCCCACCGGCGCAGCATGGGCGTCCAGACCCCGGCCGGGCACACCGCGTTGACGCGGATCCCGTCGGCGGCGTAATCGAGCGCCATGGATTTGGTCAAAGCGTTCATGCCGCCTTTGGTCGCCGTGTAGGCCGCATGGATGCTTTGGCCGATCACGCCCACCAAGCTGCTCGTATTAAGAATACAGCCCCTGCTTTCCTTCAGGGCGGATAGTCCATGGCGCGTCGTCCAGTAGACGCTTTTGAGGTTGGTCTCCATGAGCGCGTTCCATTCGTCCTCTGAAGTCTCGTGCAGCGGTTTGGAAGGGGACGCGATTCCGGCGTTGTTGTGGATGGCGTCCAGCTTTCCGAACTTTTCCAGAACAAAAGCGATGGCCGTCTCAACCTCGGGACCTTGGGAAACATCGCAGCCGATGCCGTAGTGC
>LIBO01000217.1 GCA_001438005.1 Verrucomicrobia subdivision 6 bacterium BACL9 MAG-120507-bin52
TGCCATCCTCGTCGGATGGATCGACCAAAAATCCCTCGAAAGTTCTCTCCCTGAGACTTAAGTCACTAGCTGTGAATAGTTTATAATATTTCCACCAGCCCCTACCATTTTTACGCACCCTATGATATGTTGCACTGTGAGCATTCTCCCAAAACTGAGAGAAGATTTCCAAAGTGCAGAGTCCGCCGTCGGTTACGCCAATTTAGGTATGTTTGCCGATGCCTTGGCCGAGCTCGACCATCTCTCCCCCCAAATGACGCTGGATGATGGTGTTCAAGAATTCAAACTTCGCCTCCTTGAAAGAGCTGGGCGCTGGCAGGATGCGGCCGGCCTGGCCGCCCGCCTCGCCACCAACCACCCCGACGAATCCCGCTGGTTCATCGCTTGGGCCTTCGCCAAACGTAGAAGCGACTCCCTCGAGACCGCCTCCAAAATCCTCACCGATGCCGCCAGCCTCCACCCCAAAGACCCCCTCATCCAATTCAACCTCGGTTGTTACGCTGCCCAACGGGGGGATCTCACCACCGCACAAACCTACGTTCGCCGCGCCATCGAACTCGATCACGACCTCGAAAAACTCGCCCACCAAGATCCTGATCTCGAACCCCTCCGCCAAGCCCACCTGATCGATTAAGCTGCCCCGCTTTTTGGGTGTCCCGCCCTCGCCCTACCCCCGCCGTTGAATCACCAACAAAGTAATATCGTCCGACCTCTCTGCCTCTAAGACAAAGCCCTCCACCCGCTCAATCACTCGCTCCGCAATCTTCTCCGCCGAGAATCCCGCCACCCCCGTCACCGCCTGCTCCAAACGATCCTCTCCAAATAAATCCTTCGCCTCATTCATCGCCTCCGTCACCCCATCCGTATAGACCAAGAGCGACTCCCCTGGCGCCAACTCCAACTCTCGCTGCCCGAATTTCGCCTCCTCAAAAACCCCCAGCGGCATTCCCCCCGGCGGCTCATACACCCCCTTCCCTTTTCCCGTCACTCGAATGGGTGGATTGTGCCCCCCTTGCCCATAGACCATCCGACCCGTCTCCGTATCCACGATTCCCAAAATCATCGTGACAAACAAACTCGCCGGATTCTCTTTGGCCAACTGTGCGTTCACCCGATCCATAATCTCCACCGGACCCCTTCCGGGAATCGCGATCGCCCGAATCAAGGTTCTCGTCACCGCCATAAAAATCCCCGCCGCAATTCCTTTGCCCGACACATCCCCCACCACGAAACACATCTTCCCCGCTTCGATCGGAAAAAAGTCGTACAAATCCCCACTCACCTCCTTCGCCGGCTCCAAGCGGGCAAACAGCTCGATCCCCGGCGCCTCCAGCCGAGTTGGAAAAACCTTCGGCAACAGGCCCCCCTGCAACTCCCTCGCCAAATCTAAATCCCTCTGCACCGCCGCCCTCTCCAAGGCCGCCTCATGGGCGCGAATCCGGACCAGCGCCGCCGCCACCAGACCCGCAAAATACTCCACCATCGTCTCGTCCCGCCCACTAAAGGCCGCCCGCCCAATCGGATTCAAAAACTCGATCACCCCCACACACTCCCCACCCTCCAAAAGAGGCGCCGCCAGCAAAGCCTTCGTCTTCCATCCCGTCTTCTCATCCGCCTTGGCATAGAAACGCGCATCCTGGCTCACATCATCCACCCGCACGACTTTCCTCTCCTTCATCGCCGATCCCACAATTCCCTCCCCCTGGGGCACCCGCAACGTCCCCAACTGCGGTGCGCTGTCCCCATGGGCAGAGTGAATGACCAACTCCCCCGTATTCTCATCTTCCAAAAAGATCGAACACGCCTCCGCTTGGATCCACGTCCTGCTTTTCTCTAAAATCATTACCAGTAACCCACTCAAGTCCGCCTCTCGACCCATCTCGCCCGCCAACCGAAAGAGCGGCCCGTAATCCAACTCTTGTTCGCTACTTCTGCTCATTCCATCATCCTAAACCATCCCGCACCATTGTCAGAGCGAAACCTTTCCGACATAGTCACGCTATGTTTCCAACCATTCGCCTCCCCAACACCACCATGTGGGAACCCGGCCCCTACCCCGGGGTTGAATTTGCCCACCTCTCCCAAGACTCTGCCAATGGCGCCCGCTTTCTCCTGCGCAAATTCGCCCCAGGCACCACCATCCCCGCCCATCGCCACCCCCAAGCCGCTGAGTCGGTCGTCATCCTCAAAGGAAAGTGGATCGAAGCAAATGTCGAGTACGGCCCCGGCTCCTTTCTCTATGCCCCGAAAAATACCGTCCATGGACCCCACCGTGCCGACAAAGAGGTCATCAGTGTCACCTGGTACGATGGCCCTCTCACCGTCGAATCGGCCGAGGCCTCCGATCCCGCCCCC
>LIBO01000218.1 GCA_001438005.1 Verrucomicrobia subdivision 6 bacterium BACL9 MAG-120507-bin52
CATGCATATACATATCCCACGGGACAAGCGGGAGCATTCCGGTGGCATACATCGTGGCAATGTTTCGCCGCGTGTTACCCACCCACGCTGGATCTTCGGCGTAGTCCCGTTGCACCATGGTAACCCAAGCCTGCAGAATACCCGCATCGAGGGCGTAATCGCGAAAAGCCAGAATGGTCCGCGGTTGGTTGTGGTGGGCCTGAAACTCGCTGATTCTGAAGTCGAATGCTTCCTCAAACGGGAGAACAGCACCGGCTGTGTTGAGCGACCAGGGAATCCGGCGTCCCGTCCGCTCCTCGACTGCTGATTTCACATCAAGGAAAAATCGCCGGTCGGCTTCCAACATTGCCTTCTCGAAGATCGGCCTTAACGGGCTGCCCCGCCATGTGTAAAAATTGCCATCAGACGCCCCAAGCGAAAGAAAGTGCTTGCGGACATCAAAGGTGCTCACCTCATCCACACCCAGTTCCTGCAGTTCTTCTTTGGAAAAATTTGCGGCAAGGTAATCGCGGAAAAACTCGATAGCCCGATCCGTGAAGTTCCCGCCCGCCCGCGCCGCCCACCAATTGCTTCCAGGATCATCCCGGTGAATGGTGCTGATTCCCGTGGAATACAGGCCGACCAGGTAGTTGATGTAATATTCACGCCAGTCCGGATTTGTTTGATCCGGGATGAAGTGCTGCGTCCAGGCCGATGGCCCGAATTTTTTAAAGTGATCATACAAAATTTGTTCTTGATTGAGGCCGCGGATGGTGAAGCGGGCCACCAGGGAGTCGATTTCTTCCTTGGAAAGAATGCCCGACCACGCCTCGCGAGCATTGGCCGCCATCGTTGTCCCGATTTCCATTCCGGCATTTTGGACTTGCTTGTTGAAGTCCGCATCATTCTCATAAATCCAGACGATGTGATCGACATGAAACGCCTGGGCGGTGTTTATGGTATTTTTGGTGTCGGCATCATTCTTGGGCCACGGTCTCAGGCTGCGCATCAACACATCACCCAGGGCGATCTCTCGAACCGCGACATCTCCGGAAGTCTTTTCGCTTGGTTCGGTGGGTGGCTCCGCGGGTAAGTCTGTCTCTTGCTGGCACCCTGCGAGAGCAAACAGCAAGGCCAACCCGAGGGATGCCCCTGCCCTCGCAGTATGACCTATTGCCGGGCTTGTCATTCTTTTGACGAACGTTTGGAGTCCTTGGCGCTTTTTATTTTATTCATGTGACAGAGAAATGTGCGCGACGGCCGCGTTTGCTTCGACGCGCAACTGGATAAGGTTCAGGTTTTCCAGGAGCCCTGTATCGTTATCGTCGACGAAGGGCAGGAATCCGCCCATTCGACCGAAGGCGCCGAGATATGCCGGGTGAAGATCCAGAGAGTCCGGATTTTTTGCCAGGTGGATCGTGCCCCCGAAGCTCGGGGACGAGGCGGGAGCAAACAGAGTGGCGAACAGGCGGGCCACCCGCTGCACTCCGCTTGATGGCACTCGGAAATCCGGTTTCATGATTTTTCAGCTCACGCGGTTGATCCAGGCTTTGACTGCCACTGTTGTTTGGGCTTTGGCGCCATCTGGGGGTTCCCTTCTATTCGATCGCAATCCGGAGGTTGTCGATCCGGGCGTCCTTCAACCGAAAAAATACCCGGCGCCACGCAGTCACGGGGTGCTCCTGATGGATGTTCAGCGACGCCTTTTCTTGTGATTGCTGCACGTCAAAAAAGAGCGGGGTGAAGGATTCCTCGCCGGTATTTTTTATCTCCAAGGTCGCGCTGCCAAGGCCGTCATTGTCAGCCAGATCCCACCGGGATTGGATGCGAATCCATTGCCCGGCGCCGGCGCGGACCGCCACACCGGAAGGACTGCGAGCGTGAGATACGGTCGCCCAGTCCCGCGACGTCTGGGCAGCGAAAGTGCCTTGCACAACACCGACGATAGAGGGCACCAAACCACCGGGCCCGATCCCCAAACCCACGGAGCTTTGCTCGCTCTCGAGATACACGTCAAAACTCAGCACCACGACGCTTCCCGGGGTCAGGTTGAGGACAGCGCTGTCGATTTGGCAGAATTCATTTTCCCCGTAGCTGGACGCTGCGTATTGATTGCTCTCCTCTTTTTCCACCGTCACATTGCCACTCGTCATGTGGCTCTTCTGCCAAAACCCCTGTTCCGTGAGCTTTGTGTCGACTGATGCGCCTTCGAAATCCTCGGAGAGCAATTCGTTTTGAGACCATCCTACTGTCGGAATGGCAAACGATAGGGCGACGAGGTGACAGAGAAGATGGCGGGCGGATGTGTGCATGGGGGAGAATGGTCATCCGACACGAGATGACTGAAGAACTCAAGATGGCTGCCTTGTCCGAGG
>LIBO01000219.1 GCA_001438005.1 Verrucomicrobia subdivision 6 bacterium BACL9 MAG-120507-bin52
TACAGCGTGGCCAACTTAGCAGGTTGGTCCGCCGGCAATGTCAGGGAAATTCCTATTGAACTCCCCTACCGCCTGATCCGAAAATAAGCGCTAAGGCGGTCCGCTGGTGGAGGCGGTGGTGGTGGGAGAACCTGCGGTGGGGTTGAGGGGCTGCCCGCTCACATCCAAAATCCTTGGGGTCACAAAAATCAAAGTATTCTTTTTAACGGCCTGCTCCGTCTTGCCCTGAAAGGCCCGCCCAAAGATCGGAATGTCCCCAATGATTGGTACCTTCTCATCGATCTTCTGAATATCCTCTCGCAAAAGACCTCCCAAAAGGAGCGTGTAGCCATCACTCACCTCCACCGCCGGAAGGGTCAAATCCCTCCGGATGAAGACGGGCTGATTTATAATGTTCGTCAGAATCAGAACTTGAGCACCATAAGTTGATGCCGCGAACGCAGAGAAAATTTGTGTTCCATAATTAATGAAACCCTCGAAATCGACAAAGCTGGGCTCTAATTCAAGCAACACTCTTGTATTATCACCGGTCACATCCGGCTTTACCCCCATCTTCACCCCAATCGGCACAGGGTCGCTGATCTGCGAGGGAAAGGAGCCGATGACGGTTTCAGGTCCTGGAATTCCCGTATTAACCACTCCACCCCCTGCGGGCACGAGTGTACGGATCGATGATTGTGGGTCGCTATACTCTTTGACATAGCGAAACTCCTGAGTGACATCGATCACCCCCTTCTGGCCTCTTTTGAGAATAATGGAGGGGTTCGCTAAAACATTGGCACTGTTCTTTTGGGAAACTGCCGTAATTAATGTCCGAAACTGCATTCCATTCAAAATCGTTCCCCCCAGATCCATCGTGTTCAAGGAGTAAGAGGAAGTTTGGTTTGTCCCAGCTAAAACACCTGACTGGAGAAAAGATTGCAGAGTATTGTTCGGCAGAAGACCCACACCCTGAATCTGATTCAATTGTGCATTTACCCCTCGCTGATTTGATGCTTGAGGCGTACCCCCGCCAATTCCTGAACCATTCGTTTTAGTAGTTGTTCCTGATCCAGTGATCGTACTTAACCCAACCGGAATAGGCGAAAGCAAATTTATACCCGACCCGCCCAAGGCAGAATTGACTGTAATAGAGTCCAAATCACTCTGATTGATCTCCACCAAGCGGATTCCTACCTGAATCAATAAAGTCTGCTCCTCCGCCGCACTGATCAGCTGGCCAATCATATCCAACATCTCTTGATTATTCACTACTTTGAGCTGGCTCGTTTTCTGATTATAGACCGCGTAGGCCCCAACGGGGAATTGTACTCCAAGGTCAGCCAACTTTTTTTGCTCACTTTGACCTGTCGCTGTGCCCGCACCCGCCCCGCCTGCCGCCGGGGCCGCACCACGGAGAGCCCCACCCGCCGCCGCATCGTCTTTATCCCCACCACCCTTAAAAAATGACGGGCTGACAGTAAAGGTCTGAGAGTTCAACTCGGGCCTCTTTTCGACCAACGGCCCAAACGTAACCCCGATATCAGTGATCCGCGCTTTCACCCCCGCGATTTGCGCAATGTAACGCACGACCTCCGCCAGCGTCGTTTGCCGCAGTCGAAGGGTGACGGGCTGTGGATTTTCTACATCGGTGCTCACCACAAAATTAATACCACCTTTGCCAGCCTCAGCATCGTAGGTTCGACTCAAACTGATCAGGGCCCGGCGGATCGTCTCTAAGTCCGCCTCGGTGAAATCCACTTGGGGAATAACCGTTTTCTGCATCTTTTGCTCAAGCTGATAAGAGGGCGAGGCGGTTAGTGCCCCCGCAATCTCAATTCCACCCGTCGATTGATTGTTTTTCGGATAAATATTGTTCCATGCCTCCCGCACTTCTCTTCTTCTTTCTAAATTGGCTAGGTCCCGCGCCTTCTCCGCCACCAGTGCCCGCTCCTCATAGATTTTTTTAATCCCCTCGGTCGCAGTTTGATTGAAGGGATCGGAATCGAGAACATCCTCGTATCGCTGCTCCGCTTTTTCCAGTTGGCCCGTCTCCCGCAAAGCTTGTGCCTCTTCCAACCCGCTTCGAATAATATTCAGCCGATCAAAAAAAGTGGTCGTTAAAGCTGGATTCACGTCTTGATTCCCCACCGTACCCCTTCGCAGAACCTCATCACTCTGCTGGAGTTGGGCCAAAGCTTTTTCATTCTTCGGGTCGTACTGCAAGGCAGAGAGAGCCCGTTGCCTCGCTTCCGGCCAATGGTTTTTTTGTGCCGCCGCCTCCGCAAGAGCAGCCTGCAGCTTGGCCAGAGTCCTCTGCACATCGATCGCCAAGGCTGTGTCTCGAAGCGTCTCGGGGAG
>LIBO01000220.1 GCA_001438005.1 Verrucomicrobia subdivision 6 bacterium BACL9 MAG-120507-bin52
TTTGCTGGCACTGAATGATAAAAATACAAATCCGCTTCATGATCCCCCCAACCACAACCCTGCTCGTTGATAAAGACGGATCATTTCTTTGCGCAAAATCTCGCTCCCCGCTTTTCCGGCGGATGGTCGGGCGATCCAGACCGAATCGGATCCTACAACTAAATCCGACTGAAGATTTCTCCACCCTTCCCGCACCCATCGCTTGATTCGATTCCTCACGACCGCGTTTCCACATGCTTTGGGGACCACGATGGCCATGCGACGATCCTGTCGAGGTTGCTTCCGCCAATTGAGCTTAAGTTGCGTGCCACTTTGCGTTCCTCCCTTTAGGCGAATAGCCAGAAACTCTGGCCGACGACGAAGAATGCGCGCCCGAGGCAGGCGCCGATCACGCCCCGGTGTGGCGGGCGTAGTGGCGCTCCACACCTTTAGGCAGAAGGCGGCGACGTCCGCGCGCACGGCGACGCGCGATCAAAGCACGCCCTCCCTTGGTTTTCATGCGCGCCCGAAAGCCAAATTGGCGTTTCCGAGTGCGCTTGGAGGGGTTGTAGGTCGGTTTCATTACGTGAGTTTAGTAAGAGTGAAATCGTGCCGAGGAAATGACCCCGAGTCAACCCGCGCTTCCCAAAACTTTCAGAAATTCATCTGCCTCTGCCCTCGTGTTCGATCGATGGGGAGAGACTCGTAGAAGCATCCTCCCTTCGTGTTCCCTTCTCCAAGAAACTCGGATTCGTGCCGCCTCCATCTTTTTTGGCACCTCTTTCCATCCTTGGGTTGGCTCCAGCAAGCTCGTGATCGGTCGCGCCTCCTCTCCCTGCCCGTAAATCGAAAATCCCCCTCTCCGTGCACCCTCGCGAATCCTTTCGGCCAAACCCAACACATGCTCACTCGTCTCCTTTCTTCCGAGCTGCTCCAGTAGCTCGAGCGAGGCTCTCATCCCTTCAATTCCAGGCAGATTCAAACTTCCCGGCTCATACCTTCTTCCTCCCCCCTCCACCACCATCGTCGATTGGGCCAGATAATCGGGGCTGACCACATTCCATGACCCCAACAAAGGAGGAGACATCCGATCCCACACCCTCTTTCGCACCATCAAAACACCTGCCCCGACCGGTCCTAACATCCACTTGTGTGCGTCGGCGGCCAAAAAGTCCGCCTCGGCCCACTCTGTTGGCATCACTCCCAAGGTCTGAATTCCATCCAGACAGAGAAGGATTTTTCGCGCCTTCAATTCCGGCCCGATTACCGAAAGCTCCGGCACCAACCCGCTCAGGTAGTGGGCGGTGGCTAGGCTCACCAATTTTGTCTTCGAGGTGATTTTCGGCAAAAGGGTGGACCACAAGATTTTCTCCCCCAACCCACGCTCCAGTGGCACGGGACGTACCCCACGACGTGCCAAATCCCTCCACGGGTACACATTCGCCGGATAGTCCAGCGGATCATAAATCACTTCATCCCCCTCTTTCCAATCCAAGCCCAAAGCCACCAACCCTAACCCCAGCGCCGTCGGCCCCAACAGGGACACCTCATCCCACTCACAACCGAGAAAGCGGGCCGAAACCTCCCGCGCTTTCCGCACCCTCCGCCAAACCTCCTCATCCTCCTGTTGACCCTGCGCCGCGCCGGCAGCCCACCGGTTCATCGCCTCGTGGGCAGGCCCCGAGATGGGTGCCACCGCCGCGTGCGCCAAGAAAATTCCCCCCCGGGTCACGGGAAAAAGTTTCGCCCGATCCACCTCATTCATCCCACCCGCCATCTCGGGCGACACGGATTCCTTCTTCAGTCGCTCAACTCCACATTCCAGTAGGCCAAATCCAGAAAGTGCTTCCACGTGTCCGGTCCATTTTTCGAAATCTGCACATTCAGAAAGGTCCGCAACTTGGGTCTCTTGGGCTTGCGAATCAGCTTCATCGAAGCTTCGGGCGGTCGCCGATTCCCCTTTCGCGTGTTACATGGAATGCAGGAGCAGACCACATTCTCCCATGTCGTCGTACCCCCATGATCCCGAGGAATCACATGGTCCAAATTTAAATCCCGCCGATCCTTGGACTCCCCGCAATATTGGCAAGTGTAAGAGTCCCTCTCAAAAATATTTTGCCGGGTCAACTTGACCTCTTTTTTGGGGATCCGATCAAAAAGCATCAGAACAATCACGCGCGGAATCCGAATCCTAAAACTGATCGTTCGAACCGCATCCTCCCCGTCATAGTCCTGACTTAGCTCCCGCCAACGATGAAAATCGAAGGTGCGGAAGTCGTCCCCCGCACCGTTACCCTCCACCACTTGGGCATGCCCCATGTAAAGCAGACTGAAAGCCCGGCGCACGGAGCAAATGTGCACCGCTT
>LIBO01000221.1 GCA_001438005.1 Verrucomicrobia subdivision 6 bacterium BACL9 MAG-120507-bin52
GAAAATTCCCGCCGCACTCAACCCTAGTAAAACGAGAACCGCCGGCAGCGCCAAATACACCGCCACACTGCCCGCCAACCGCGGACCAAACGCATTCAGCACCCCCAAAGCAAAAATGGTCAGAATCGCCCAACGCACCGCTTCCGCCCCCAACCCAAAATAGTTGTACGCCTCATACGCGCTGATCGATGCGGTCACCACATAGCCCGCAAAGAGAAGAAGCGCCCCCACCACTCCCAGCCGCGCGCTGTGTCGTCTCGCCGCGTGATACACCCCACCTCCCTCGGGAAAAAACTTACACACCCAAACGTAGTTCCATCCCACCAGAAAGGTCAGTCCGATAATTCCCGCCAAATAGTAGGGCGCGGCGTATCCCGCCAAGAGCACCGCCAAGCCGATCACGTACGCTTTGCTTGTTCCCCAATCCCCGTAAAGCAAGGCCGCCGCCCGCATCCAACCCACATTGCGCGGCCGCGTTCCGCTGATGACCATTTCACTCATTTTGTTTTCAAAAACTCCTGCACAATCGGCGCGGTCATGCCCGAACGAACCATCGGGGTGATCAGATAAATCCCGCGAAAGTGCTGCGCCACCTCCCTGGCCAACTCCGCCGCCACCTCCCGCCCATACTCCGCCTGCGCCGGCCCCTCCGGCAACGAACGGATCTTCTCTCGCACCCGATCGGGAATCGAAATTCCGGGCACCTCATGATGCAAAAACTCCGCATTTCGGGCGCTGACCACGGGCATCACCCCTACCAGCACCGGAATGCCCAACGGCCCCAACGCGTCCTTCATCTTGCGAATCATCTCCAGCTCGTAGACCGGCTGAGTCATGACAAAGTGCGCCCCCTTCTCCATTTTTCTCTCCAGCTTTTTCACCTGCGCGTCGAAGTTTTTCGAATTGGGGCTAAAGGCCACCCCAATGACAAACTCTGCCCCCTTGCCCACCTCTCGCCCGGCGGAGTTGCGCCCCTCATTCAACTGCCGGATCAGATCGATCAATCCCAGACTGTTCACGTCGTAGACCGAGGTCGCCCCCGGATGATCCCCGAATTTCGACGGATCACCCGTCAGCGCGAGCACATGTCGATGCCCCAACGCCGCCAACCCCATCAACTCACTTTGCAACCCAATCAGATTCTTATCCCGACAGGCCAAGTGGATCAGGCTGGTCGTGCCAAATTTTTCCCGCAGCAACGTGGCTGCCGCCGTGTTGGCCACTCGTAAAATCGCCAAAGAATTATCCGCTAAGGTCAAGGCCGTCGCCCCTGCCTTCACCAGCTCTTCCGCCGCTTTCAAAAAGGGGCCCATATCCAACCCGCGCGGACTATCCAACTCCACCACCGCGATTCTCTCCTTCTTCAATCGATCCAGGATCGACTCCTCTTTTTTTCCCTCCCCCGCGCCCGAGGAGATCTGAATCGCCTCCCGTTTTGGCTCCACCGCTGCCCGGACTTGGGTCGCTGGCTTGAGTCCCCCCACCTTGGCTTTCAGGGCCCGAATATGGGCCGGGCTCACCCCCGATCCACCGCCCAGCAAGTTCACCCCGAGTGCAGGCAACTCGGCCATCCGCTGGGCAAAATATTGGGGATGATTCGCGTACAAATATCTTCCCTCAAAAAATTCAGGCTGCCCGGCGTCGGGATACGCCGCCAAAAGTTTTCCTGGCCCGGAGGAAATTCGCTTCATCAGCCCTTCGCACGCGCTGGGACCAAAAGCAGGCGCCACTCCGATCACCTCCGCCCCTGCTTCCCGCAGCTGTCTCGTGCTCTCCTCCCAATGTTTTCCGCCAGGCAACGTTCCCTCACGCCCTGCCGCCAAAAGGGCGAAGATGGGCAGATGATGCAGTTCCCGCACCGCCTCCATTGCGACCGTCAGCTCCTTTGGATCGGAGAAGGATTGCAAAAGTATCGCATGCACTCCTCCGTCCAGTAGCCCCCCCGCTTGCTGCCGAAACAGCGCCTCCACCCCATGGGCCGCGCCCCACTCCGCCTGCGGAATTCCGCACGGCCCAATACAACCCACCACCCAAGCTCCGCTTTTCCCCACCTCGCCCAGCGCCAGCTTGGCCGCTTTCCAGTTGATCTCATTCACCTTGTCCTCCAACCCGTGGCGTTGCAGGGAAAAGCGGCCGGCGGCAAAGCTGTTGGTGGCAATCACCTCCGAACCCGCCTCCAAATACGCGCGATGCGCCGCGCTCACTCGATCCGGTTCGGTCAGGTTAAATCCTTCGAAACTTCGCCCCAGCGGCACCCCCTCGGCATAAAGATACGCCGCGACCGCTCCGTCCCCTACGACGATTCGTGACCCCAGCGCTTCTAAAAGATTTGCCATACGCGA
>LIBO01000222.1 GCA_001438005.1 Verrucomicrobia subdivision 6 bacterium BACL9 MAG-120507-bin52
CCACTTTCCCGGGATTGTCGGACGGTTTTTTCCTGTTTTTTCATTCTACCATTTTCAATTAAGGGGTAGGACATCCGTCGGGCTATGCCCTGCCTAGTGGAATGGGACAGGATAAAGATCAAGGCTCCTTCATGGCTCTGGTAATGGCCGTAGAAATGATCGTTTGCCTGAGCAAAACATACTTTCAATCGCCAAAGCTAAGGTTTTACGGAACGGAGGTGACGGTTCCAGGCTTGGCATCCAAAAGAGCCGTGAACATTTTCGGAATCAGTGGCCGCAAGTCTTCAATTTTATTCGATCGGGCTTTAAGAATGAGGATCCGGAACCGAAGTCCTTTGACCGTTTCCGAATGTGCCACCAACGCATCCACCGTCAGGAAGGCATCATATTGCCCATCAATCTTCCGCAACAACTCGCCGTTTTTGACCCCAGCCCAACCAACCATGGGCACAGTGACCACTTCATATCCGGGCAGTTCAGAAATCAGTCGTTTGGGAAGGCATTCGTCCAGGATGACCTTCATGCTGGCACAGCTGTTTCCAACTCGGCCTTGGTCTCCTCAAGAAAAGTGAGCACTTGCTGGCGCGAAACAGTGGGGAAGTCCGCCAGAAACTGGTCGATCGAGTAACCGCCCTCGAAGCAGTCGATCAGATTCCGACCCGGCACTCGTGTGCCCACAAAGCACGGCGTGCCGCTCAGGATTTCGCCGTCTCGGCGAATCACACTACTCTTCATTTCTTTAATTTAAACCGCCACAGGATCCTTGCAAATGGTTTCTAGTAGCATCCCCACGAGATCAACTACCTACTCCAATATTCCCACTTTCCCGGGATTATGGGGCGATTCCACTTTCCCAGGATTGTAGTTCATTCCCACTTTCCCGGGATTATGGGACGGTTCCACTTTCCCAGGATTGTCGGTCGATTCCACTTTCCCGGGATTATGGGGCGGTTTCTACTTTCCCGGGATTATGGGTCGATTCCACTTTCCCGGGAAAGTAGGACAACTTTTTACCGAACCCTAGCGGTGGATACCCAGTTTAATCCTCATATGGATCCACACTCCTATCAACAGCTCGAAAAGTTATTTAAGGGGGTCGCCAACCATCGCCGAATCCAGATCCTGCAACTCCTCCAAAACGAACCCAGCCTGTCCCTCTGGAGAATCCGGGAAAGGGTGCCCATGGGACGACAGACGGTCTGTGAGCATGTTCGTCGACTCGCCACCGCAAAACTCGTCGATAAAAAATACAAAGGTCGAGAGGTCGAACACACGATCGCCCCACTCGGCCAACGTGTCCTTTCCCTCCTCCCCGCACTCCTTACCCCATGATTTTCGACTCTCCTCATCAACCGCACCGCCAAGGTTTATCCTAGCTTCATCAGCGGTTGCCTATCCGTTTGCATCCCCTCTTTTTTTTGACAAACTCCTTTCTTGAACACGACCTCTCCCCACTCGCCGGATGCCCCACGCCGACCCCGAATCGTCGTCGTTGGAGCGGGTTTCGCCGGACTGGCTTTTTGCCACTCCTTCCCCAAAGACCGGGCGGAAATCACCCTGGTCGATCGCCAAAATCATCACCTCTTTCAACCCCTCCTCTACCAGTTGGCCACCGCCGGTCTCTCCGATGCCGATATCGCTCAACCCGTCCGAGCCATCCTGGCCAACCGTCGGGACATCACCGTCCTCCTCGAAGAAGCAAAATCGGTCGATCTCGCCCAAAAGACCCTCCAGCTCTCCTCGGAACGCCTATCCTTTGATTATCTGGTCCTAGCCCTGGGCGGCGTAACCAACTACTTCGGTCACCCCGAGTGGGAGGAGCACGCCCCAGGACTCAAGTCACTCGAGGACGCCAACCGGATCCGATCGAATGTTCTCCTCGCTTTTGAACAGGCGGAAAATCACGGCCCGACCCAGGCGGAACCCGGCCTGCTTAACCTCGTCGTCATCGGAGGTGGCGCCACCGGAGTCGAAATGGCCGGATCCCTCGTCGAACTTAGCCGCAATGTTCTGCGCAAAGATTTCCGCCGAATCGACCCCTCTCAAGCGCGAATCACTCTTCTGGAAGGTGGCCCCCGACTCCTCCCCGTGATGGACCCCGCCCTATCCGAATATACGCGAAAAACCTTGGTCGAGATGGGGGTGGAGGTCCGGCTCAACGCCACGGTGAAATCGATCTCCCATCATCGCGTCGAAACGAATCAGGGCACGCTGCAGGCGGCCAACATTATCTGGGCCGCAGGCGTGAAGGCGAATCCCCTGCTGGCTCAACTCGGGATTCCCACCGATCCCCAAGGGCGAGTCGAGGTTTTGCCCAACCTTAGCCTTCCGGGACACCCA
>LIBO01000223.1 GCA_001438005.1 Verrucomicrobia subdivision 6 bacterium BACL9 MAG-120507-bin52
CCACCACCCCCGCTCACCCCCGCGACTCCGCCCGCCTCCTCCATATTGATCGGGCAACCGGAGTAATGAGCGACCTAACCATCCGCGATCTCCCCTCTCTCCTCTCTCCCGCCGACCTACTCGTTCTGAATAACTCCAAAGTCATCCCCGCCCGCCTCATCTGCTCCGAAAACCGCACCGAACTCCTCCTCCTCGAGGAAACTAGCCCCGGTTGGTGGACCGCCCTCGGTACCCCCTCCAAACGCCTCCAACCCGGCACTATCGTCTCTCCCGACCCCATCCCAGGCTCTACCCCCGCTAGACCCGCTCCCCAACTCCGAGTCGAAAAACACATCCCCGGAGGCCAACTGGTTCTCAAAGTCCTCGGGGACTCGCTGAATTTGGAACAGTACGGCCTACCCCCCCTTCCCCCCTACATCCTCAAAACCCGCAAAGTTCAAGGCCAGCCCGATTTCCAACCCTCCGATCCCATCGACTACCAAACCACCTACGCTCAACCCTCAGGCTCCGTCGCCGCCCCCACCGCCGGTCTCCACTTTACCCCCGAACTCCTTGCCCAATTCTCCCACGCTTTCGTCACTCTTCACGTCGGCCTCGGCACCTTTCGCCCTATCAAAACAGCCGACTTTCGCGACCACCCCATGCACGAAGAAAAATACGAAATCCCCCTTGGCCTGGCCGAAAAAGTCGCCGCCGCCACCCGAACCATCGCCGTCGGCACCACCTCCGCCCGCGTTCTCGAATCCGCCCCCAACCTCAACCCCCACCACGGCACCACCTCCGCCTTCTTTTATCCTCCCTACCAATTCCAAAGAATTTCAGGTCTCCTCACAAATTTTCACCTCGCCCACTCCACTCTCCTTCTTCTCGTGGCCGCCTTCGCCGGCCCCGAACTCACCCTCCGCGCCTACCGCCACGCCCTGGAGAAAAAGTACCGCTTCTTTAGCTTCGGCGACGCCATGCTGATTCTCTAAACCTACTTCCCCTTCGCCTTTTTCATGGGATCCTCTACCTCCACCAGCTCAATGGTAAAAACCAACGTCTCGTTCGCCCCAATATTGCCCGCTCCCGTTCCCTTCGCCCCGTACCCCAGATGGGACGGAATCACCACCTCCCACTTGTCCCCTTCCCGCATCCTCGGCAACACCTCCTGCCACCCCGGCACCGTTCGATCGACCCGCATCCTCACCGGTTCCTCCTTCGATTGATCAAAGACTCTTCCATCCACATGCTTTCCGGCATAATTTACCCGAACCCAGTCGCTCAACTTCGGCGTCTTACCCGTTCCCGTTGCCTCCACCTTGTACAAAATTCCGCTTTTCAATTCCTGCACACCCTCCAGTTCCTTAAACTCCTCCCGAAACATCGCCCCCAAGGTAATATTACGCCGCGCCCCCTTATCCGCACTCGCCTGCATCTCCTCTCTCGCCTCACTTTCCCCCGCTACCGGAGCCTCCTCCGCCCCTACGCTCCCCACCAACCCCAACCCCACCAGCCACACCCATGCAGGTAGAATTTTCATTGCCCCCACTTTACCCACTGGCCCCGCCCTCTGCCAACCTGATCTCTAAAATACGCCCCGCAACGCCACCTGAAAATAGGGAGCCATCGTGCTGTTCACGTTGTCGTTGATCCGCGGAAAATCGAAGGTCCGCCAAACCATCGCCCCCCCCTCCACCTGCAACGACAACATCGGCGAAACCTGATAGGCCACCCCTGCCCCCACCCGCGCCTCAAAGTAGTTTACCAAAGTCCCCGCCAAACTCCGATTCCCCAACACCTCCGGATTACTGTCGGCCAAACGCGCATTCAAATTCAAAATATCCCCACCGACAAAAAGCCGAACATCCTCCGTCGGACTCCAATCAATCGTCGGCTTGGGAGCACTCCCATTCAGCAGCCAATCCTTCGCAAATCGCCAGCGAAAGCCCGGCACCGGAATCACCGGGAAGAATTGGAATGCATCTACCCGAATGGCAATGAACCACTGAAAATCTTCATCGATCACATTGGTGAACGCCGCCACCCCCGGCATGTTCACCTGATGCCAACCGATACTCTGCAGCGTCCCATATACCCCAGGCTCTAACTGAATCCGCATCAGCCACTCGCTCGCCTCGTCCAATTGCACATCCACCCCAAAAATCGCATTCAAACCCTGCAAATTTTGCGGCAGCGGAATATTCGACCCGCTATACCCAAAAGAAAAGGTCTGCCAATCCCCACCCACAATTCCCACAATGCCATCCGTGATTTTTCGACTCGCCAAAACCCCCACCTCCGCCGACTGCTCCGTCACCGTCCCTAACCCCTGCTTCAAACTCGCCGA
>LIBO01000224.1 GCA_001438005.1 Verrucomicrobia subdivision 6 bacterium BACL9 MAG-120507-bin52
TTCATGGTGAGGGAGCAGATCCTGCCCGACTGGTCAATGGCCTCTTTCACGTCATTTTCGATTATTTGAGATTCAAAGTGGGGCATCAGGCTCCGCGTGGGTCCGCCCTGATTTTAAGAGTCCTCAATCGTTTTCTAGAGGGGGAGAATCCGCTCGAGATCACTTTTTTGGACAAGGCTCGCTACGCGGTGGAGATGGTCACGAGTGGGAGGATCTTTGAATTCTGGAAGTCGCCCGAGGGCGGGCTGAGCAAAGAGTTGTCTGCTTACCTCACTCGCCCATCGACGCGAGAGGAGTTGCAACGTGTTTTGGAGACGGAGCATGTGCCCGAGCGCCGGAGCTTTCGCCTGGCTTCTAAAGTCATGAATGATGTGGGGTTTCAAATCGTAACCCGTTTCTTGAAAAAGGCAGAAAAGGGGGATTTCTTGGGCGGTTTAGAGCCGCTGGCAGGGGTGCTTCCACTTGGCTTAGCGACCGCACCCTATCTCTACTCGTTTCACACTCTTCGCAATGATCGTAAAATGTGGGGCGAGGTGTCGCAGCGTTTTCTTGGGCAGCGCCCGGAAAATCTACAAAATCATCGAAGGGCTTGGTTGACGGATACCCTGGAGGATGTGAACGGGGTTGCGCGGACGATTCGCACGATGGCAGCCGCTGGGCGGAACTGTGGGGCGGATATTACGATTGTGACGAGTCGGCCGGGTTTTTCCCCTGAGGCGGGGGTGGAAAACTTCCAACCGGTGGGGGTTTTTACGATTCCCGAGTATGATCTGCAGCAGTTAAGCTTTCCTCCCATCCTGGAACTGGTGGATCATATCGCCCAGCGGGGGTACACGGAATTAATTTTGAGCACACCCGGACCGATGGGGCTGGCCGGTTTGCTAGCGGCGAATATTTTAGGATTGCGCACGAGTGCTATCTACCACACTGATTTTCCGCAGTACGCCCGGTTTCTGAGTGAAGATGATCCCTTGGTGGAGGGGATCGCGTGGAACTACATGCACTGGTTTTACAGTCAGATGGATCGGGTTTACGTGAACTCCCAAAGCTATCTCAATCGTTGGGTCGAGAAGGGGTTGGCACGCGAAAAGCTAGCGATCTTGCCACGTGGACTGGATACGGAGCAGTTTTCCACGCGGCATCGGAAGAGCAATTTTTGGGTTCAGCGAGGAGCGAAGGACAAAGTGGCTCTCTATGTGGGGCGGATTTCAAAAGAGAAGGAGTTGGACTTCTTGGCCCGAGTAGCCGGGCGGATGAGGGACGGTGCAGGGGTGACATTTGCCTTTGTTGGGGAGGGCCCTTTTTTATCGGAGCTGAAGCGAAAAGTACCGCAGGGCATTTTTACCGGGGTTTTGCATGGGGAGCAGTTGTCCCAAGCCTACGCGTCGGCCGATCTCTTTGTTTTTCCAAGCACAACCGACACCTATGGAAATGTGGTGGTGGAGGCGATGGCCTCGGGCCTTCCGGTGGTTGTATCGGATCAAGGGGGTCCGGGAGAGCTGTTGCGGGATCCTCAGGATGGCAGGCAAGTGGCCACGGGGGATGTGGGCAATTGGGTTTCAGCAATCGATCAACTGATCCATGCCAAAAATGGAGATCAGGAGAGGGAGGCAAGGAGGCAAAGGACTGTTTTGGGTCGAAGTTGGAACGACGCATTTCAAAGATTTTGGAATGATGCTGTTTGTGAATAACTTGAATCGCAAATGAATTGACGCAGAGCACTTTCGATCGTTTTATTGTGCGATGTCTGATCCGTTGCCAAAGCCGCCTGCGCCTCCTTTTCCTCCAGGCGTAACTCTTCCTGGGGGTATTCCAAGAGCGCCTGCACCGCCCGGATTGCCGAAACCGCCTTTGGCTCCGCCCAGCGTAGGATTAAAACCTCCTATCCCTTCAGCCCCAAAGCCCCCCGGTGCACCGAATCCTCCTATTCCGGCTGCGCCGGCTTTAAAAAAAGAGACGATGCGTTTGGCTCCACCCGCTGCCCCGAAACCACCCGTGCCGGGAATTCCGGTTGTAGGAGCTCCGCCTCCACCCGCTGCGCCGACAGTTCCTGGAGCTGCGCCCAGACCGACGGCAGTAACCCTGCCCCCACTTCCGGGTGCCGCTAAACCTCCCGCTGATCTCCGAAAAGAGACCATGCGAATTTCATTACCTCCCCGCCCAGGGGCACCGGGAGCGACCGCACCAGGAAAGCCTGCGGGAGGTCCGTCTCCAGCGGCAACACAGGTTGCGAAACCGATCACTCCAGTCGCGGGAGCGGGCGGAGTTGTTGGGAAGGCAAGCGGCGCTCCTACCGCTCCCCAGTTGGCACCCGCAGCAGCGGCG
>LIBO01000225.1 GCA_001438005.1 Verrucomicrobia subdivision 6 bacterium BACL9 MAG-120507-bin52
CTGATAGGAATCGCGATTGAGGATGCGAAAAGGCTCACCCTCCCGATCCCGAAATGCGTTCACTAACTCCACCTCCCCGTTCTGTGGGTTCATGATCCCAGCTAAAGCTGGGTCACTCATCTCCACTCCAGCTAACTCAACCGGCAAAAAATAGAGCCGGATCAATCCCAGATCCGCCGCCGCAAACGAAAAGCTATTTTTGGGAATCGAAACGTAGTTTCTGGCCAGAAAAGCGGGCGCAAGGCTATTGACGTTTTCTAAAATAGTGAAAAATTCATTTTCATAGACCACGGGAAACTGTTCTCGGAAGGCGGTCTGAATCTGTTCGGGGGTGTCGACATCTTTTCGATCCAGCAGAATGTAGCGCACTCCTTGCATGCTTAAGGAAATCTTCATCAAATCCGTGGACGCCCCACCCCCATCTTGCAGGGCCCGCATCCCCTTCGACATGAAGTAGGACTGGAAAGCCTCGGTCGAGAGAGGCCGCCCCGTTAGTTGGGGTAACTGCAAGTAAAAGTAGCGCCCCGAAATGGGTAAAATCGTACCTGCCTTTGGCTGGTTTTTAAGAAACTCTGCGCTCTGGCGAAATGCCTCATAAGTGCCCACTTCGAGGCGATTTTGGAAAAACTTGGTGTAGTAGGGCGCGAAATCAATCGCCGCCAGAACGAGAGCCAGCACAGGAATCCAGGGTCGACTCTTGCCTGGGCAAAGTCGGGCTACCGCTAGCCCCCCCACCGCTCCGAGGCAAAAAGATCCCCCCACTTGCCAAAATGACCAAGGAGCACGGACGGTTCCAATCAACGGAAATAGTTCAAACACCTGAAAGCCAGGAACCAACATGTAGATGGCCAGTCCGATCGCGAAAGTGGGCCAACGCCACCTTCCCTCTGGCCAGATCACCGCCAGCACGGCAATCGGACCAAGAGCGGCGATCCAAAAGAAAGGAAGAACCCAATCTTGCAGCCCTTGGGCGGATTTAAGGAATTCACCGATCCCTCCTAAACCGCTTCTTGGTCCCAAGCTAAACCAGTGAATTAGGAGAAGAAGACCGAGGAAAATTCGTATGGAGGCGTCGAGCGGCGATGGGGAGCCGCGCCGCCGCATTTCCACCGCCAGTGCAACCGCCACGACGAGAACTGCGCCAAGATAAAATCCCCCATCTTCGACGGTGAAGTTACCCGGCATGCCTTGGAGCAAGAAACCTCCACGATCAAACCAAGAGAGGGGTGCTTTGATCGAAAAGCTGGATTGCCAGCCGAGAAGCGGATCGGTGCTAAAAAGGGTCATCTGACCTGCTTCTCGAAGTCCAGGAAGCTGGGGGAGAACTCCAATCAAAAGCCAAACCCCTACCGCCGTGAGACATCCTTTGATGAGTGGCATGGTCTTCGAGCGGTACTGAAAGTGCAGCCAAATGGCTAAGCCCAGGGCGATGGGACCAAACACAGCCGCGATTTTATTAAAGGTGAGACTCATCGCGGCGGTGGATATAGCTAAGACGAAAATGCCCCGTCCCGAGCTGCGAGTGGCTATCTCCAGGAGAGCCCATCCAATGAGGGGCGGATACGGCATACAGAAAATAACAGGCATGTGCTCATTTCCGGCTAATCGCAGAGCCGCCTGCGGGCCAAGGGCGTAAAGGAAGGCCGCGATCCAACCCGCACGATCATCCCCCGTCAGCCTCTTGATGAACACGGCCATAAAAAGACCGGAGACCAAAAGGGCGGCGAAACCCATGAGTTTCCCCCCCACCACCGGATTTCCGAAGATCCCACCCAGCCACATCCAAAACATCGTGAGGGCCGTTCCCGCCAAGGGGGCGGTCGAGGCTCCTCCAAGATAGTTGGGCGACCACCACGCGAACCCCTTATTTTCCCAGATCAAATTGGCTAGATCCTTCGCCTTGGCGTAATTGGCTAAAAGCTCTTGACTGGATGGGCCTGTCGCCAGCCATCCCCAGCCGAGCACGAACGCAAGTCCTAACCCCAACCAAGCCTCAACAGGTGCAAAGGAATGTTTGGAGTCCTTGGGCATGAGGGTCTTATAGTAGTTGAACGTCTATGGCCGACAAGTGTCCGATTATCCAAAAAAAATCCCGTAAACTCTTGAATCGGCAAAAACTTCGCTGGCAAGCCCTAGCTTTAATTTTAGTTGTTTGGGGGTCTCTTTATCTTCCCAATTTGTCGAGCACCCCCCGCTGGTACGGAGACGAAACTATAACTCTTGGCTGTGGCCAAGACCTTGTGAAGGGTCTTTTTACAAATCGGGCCGTTTGGAATACGTATATTAATCCTCAATTCTGCTATCAGCCTGGGT
>LIBO01000226.1 GCA_001438005.1 Verrucomicrobia subdivision 6 bacterium BACL9 MAG-120507-bin52
TCTAATTTGACTCTTACCGCGTTCCCATCCCGACACCCTGCACCGTCTGAAACAGCTTCCCCTCGGTCTTAATCGACGGGGCAATAATAATCTCGGTTTCCTGAAACTCTTTCAGAGTTTTGGCCCCCACATTTCCCATGCAGGTCACAATCGCACCCACCAAGTTCTGCGATCCGTCATCCAAGGTCGCTGGTCCGAACAGAATCTGCCTCAGGCTACCCGTCACCCCCACCTTGATCCTCGTTCCCCGTGGCAGGTTGGCATGCGGGGTCGCCATGCCCCAGTGATTTCCGTTCCCGGGAGCTTCCTGCGCCCGGGCAAAGGCACTGCCGATCATTACCGCATCCGCCCCGCAGGCAAACGCTTTGCAAATATCGCCCCCCTTGTTCATTCCCCCATCCGTGATGATCGGCACATAACGGCCCGTCTTTTTATGATAGGCGTCCCGAGCGGCCGCACAGTCCACCGTCGCCGTCACTTGCGGCACCCCCAGACCTAAAACTCCTCGGGTTGTACAGGCGGCTCCAGGTCCCACGCCCACCAGCAAACCAGAGATTCCGGCCTGCATGAGCTCCAGACTAACCCCATAGGTCACGGCATTTCCGACCAGGACAGGAATTTTCATCGTTTTGCAAAACTTTGCCAAATCGAAGGTCTTATACTCGGAGGAAACATGCCGCACCGTGGAAACCGTCGACTGAATGACAAAGATATCCGCCCCTGCTTTTTGGGCGATGGCCCCGTACTTCTCCGCTTTTTGCGGAATCGCGGAAACTGCGGCCACAATCCCCGCCTTTTTCATCTCCTTGATTCTCTTCGCAATCAATTCCTCCCGAATCGGAGGGATATACATTTTCTGAATCAGGTGCGTGCACGCCTCTTTATCCGCTTTGGCAATCTGCTCCAGCACACTCGCCGGATTTTCATACCGGGTTTGAACACCCTCTAAATTTAAAACCGCCAACCCGCCCATTTTTCCCATCGCCACGGCAAACTTCACATCCACCACCCCATCCATCGCCGAGGCCAAGATCGGAACTTGAAAGGTGTGCTTGCCAATCGAGAAGTGGCAATTCACCTCATTCGGGTTAATCGTTACCTCACCGGGCACCAGCGCAATTTCGTCAAAGCCATAAGTAACCCGCGCTTTTCGATTTCTACCGATCCACATTCCCATCAGGTGCTCCTTTCAGGATCTTGAGGATTGAGCCGTCGCCGAGCCCCACATCGGGTGCATCGGAGGGATACCCAAGCATGTCCCCGCGGATTTAAAAAACCGCAAACTGGGCAAGGTACTCTTTCCAACCCTCTGCGTGCGAGGCGTGACGCTTTCCATCCACCAACCATCCACAAAATAAAAACGATGCCAAGAAAAAGACACAGGTAGAGAAGAAGAAGTTGTGAACCAGTCAAAGTCATGGCACAGCCCCTTCCGGAGGTTCCACCGCCCAGAGGATCCGCACCCTCCCCCAATCGATCCAGTTCCCAGGAGAGGGCTCGAATCTCCATGTCCGAAGCAAATTCAACGCTTCTCGATCCACCGCTGGGTCACCTGCCGACCCTTCTAAAAAAACAAACCGAACCGCCCCATCCTCATCCACTCCAATTCGCGCCTTGGTTGGTTCTAAAGCATTCGCGCTCTTGATCTTCGACAACTGAATCGCTTTCGTGGTTTTCCTTTTGCGAAGATCTCCGGTCAACTCCCACCAAGTCTCATCCTTGCTTTGAGCCGGCCTCGATCGTGGCCCCTGACTACGGCCAAGCGAAAGCCCCGTAGCCGTCGTTGCCTTGACCGCTAGTGGAGCATCTTGTCCCACTTGGAGGGGGCGGTAGTAGGGCGCGGGGGTGATCGCCTTTTCGGGCCAAGCCAGTCCCTGCCAAGGCAGAGTAACCGAGGGAGCCAGACGGGTTGGCTGATCCGAGGGGAGCAAAATAGCCGACGGATCAAATAGGTCGGCCATTCCCCCCTCTCCCGCCACCATGGTGGATAAGATCACCTTACCCGCTCCTTGGGATGACAAAGGAGAAAAATCCCCAGGGTCCCGAAAAATGGAAAAGGCAACCGCGTGCGCTCCTAAAGAAAGCAGAAGAAACCCCAGCAACCGACCTCCTATCCTCGATGGCACAATCCCGCGAATCATTGGGGAGCACTCGCGCGAGAGGCCAGCACCGCCGTCAAACCACTCTGCACCACGCAGTCCAACAGCTGCGCCACCACTCCATGACGCAACTCCCGATCTGCCCGAATCACCACCACCGCACGTGGCTCCGATTTAGCCAACCGCGCCATCT
>LIBO01000227.1 GCA_001438005.1 Verrucomicrobia subdivision 6 bacterium BACL9 MAG-120507-bin52
CAACTCGAATTTTCGCAATATCGGTCACCCGGTCATTAAAGAAAATCTGGGGAGACGATCCCGCCGTCGCCGTAATGACATAGCGAGTATCACTCGCCCCACCTTTGGACTGCCCAGGAGAGGGCGGATCCACCACGATTCCGGGCTGAAAGACAAAGGTGGAAGTAAGCAGAAAAAAGATCAGCAATAGAAGCACGACATCGATTAACGGAGCCATATCCAGAGGCCCCCGCAACATCCGGACCGAAGTCCGGACTCTCATGGCTTGGGGTTCTCCGCCCGCAACTCCGTCGTCACCGGGGTGCTCACCTTGGTCGCCGGTCTCGATCGACCTCCCTCTTTCAGAATTTGAATCATCTCGATCGCCGCCCTCTCCATATCATTCACCTCCGACCCCATGCGTGATGCCAAATAGTTGTAAGCCACGTAGGCAGGAATTGCTACGACCAGCCCCGCCGCCGTGGTCAAAAGTGCTTCCCAAATTCCACCCGCGAGTTCACCGACGGGCACCGTTCCCCGCGCCCCACTCACCGTTTGAAAGACATGGATCATTCCAGTGACCGTTCCCAATAATCCCAAGAGTGGCGAGACGTAACCGACCGTGGCCAAGATCGGGAGATTTTTTTCGAGCCGAGGGACTTGAAGCTGCGCAACCTCTTGCAGAGACTCACGTAGATCCCCTAACGGCATGTCCCGCTTCAGTAAACCCGCCTGGATCACGCGGATCGCTGGCCCATGCGCCTCATCGCAACGCTCTAACGCCTCTTGAAAGCGGTTTTCTTTTACGAGAGTGGCAATGCCATCCAAAAAGGGATCCAGGGGGACTCCTATTTTTCGATAAGCCAAAACTCGCTCCGCGAAAACACCCACCGCAACCACACTCGCCCCCAGGATGACCCACATGATCGGGCCTCCCAATCGCATCAGCTCTAAGAGGGTCGATGGCATGCCTTGTTTTTAACTCTTTCCACGCCCTAAGGCGACTCTTCGGGCTATCTCTTGCGCCATCGCTCGCGTCCCCACTTTTTTCTCAGTCGGCCCAGCCACGTCGGCCGTCCGCCACCCCTCACGAATCGCCTCCGCCACCGCCCGTCGCACACTCTGCGCCGCTTCCAACTCCCCTAGGCTCATCTCCAACAGGAGAGCAAGAGAGAGAATCTGGGCAATTGGGTTGGCCACCCCTTTCCCCGCGATATCCGGAGCCGACCCGCCCGCTGGCTCATACAAACCAAAGCTCCCCTCTCCTAACGAGGCGCTCGGTAACATTCCCAACGAACCCGCCACCGCCGCTGCTTGATCGCTCAACATGTCTCCGAACAGATTCTCGCATAAGAGAACGTCAAATCTGGCCGGATCACGGACTAACTGCATCGCCGCATTATCCGCGTAAATAAAATCGAGGGTGATGCTCGGGTGCTTGGCTGCGACCCCACGAACCACTTTTCGCCAAAGTAGGCTCGTCTCCAAAACATTCGCCTTATCCGCCAAGGTAACCCTTTTTTTGCGATGTGCTGCTGCCCGAAAAGCCACCTCCGCTACGCGCTCAATCTCATGGGTCTCATACACCATCGTATCCACCGCCCTTTCCCCCCTCGCCGTCTGGGTCGTTTCCTTGGGTTGACCAAAGTAGAGCCCTCCCGTCAGTTCTCGCACCACCAAGACATCAAACCCCGCGGCCACCCGATCCGGCCGAAGGGGGGAGCAGGCCACCAGCTCCGGATATAAAACCGCCGGCCTCAGATTGGCATAGAGGCCAAACGTTTTCCTAAGGGGCAGCAAGGCCGCTCTCTCGGGTTGCTCGTTTGGGGGCAATGTTTCCCACTTCGGCCCACCCACACTTCCAAAAAGCACCGCTTGCGCCGATCGACACAACTCAATCGTCTCCTCGGGTAAGGCCTTACCCTTGGCATCAATCGCCGCCCCTCCGACTAGCCCGTCCTTCCACTCGATCTGCACACCGTGCCTCTTTTCCACCTCCTCGGCCACCCGCATGGTCGCACTCATCACCTCGGGCCCGATCCCATCCCCCGCCAAAACCGCGATCCGATAAACCTTGTTGGACATCCTTCATTCCTAAATCGTTCTCCCAGCCGACTCAAGCATTGGACATCGCTCCCCCTTGGATTGTAATCTCTCGGAATGCCCCTCGCCGACCCCCAGCGTCTTCTCCTTGTTGCCCTGCAAGAGTATCTGGAGGCGGTCGCCTCCCAAAAGGCTCCCAACCCACCCGACCTTCTTCCTCACTGTGTTCGTCTGGAAGAATTGGAGAC
>LIBO01000228.1 GCA_001438005.1 Verrucomicrobia subdivision 6 bacterium BACL9 MAG-120507-bin52
GACCCGAGCCAGCTTCACAATCGCCTCCTGCCGCAACCAAGCACAACCATCAGGATAGATTTTCTTTCCCGTAATATTTTTCTCCGTCCCATAGCGAACTTCTAAAACGACTCCGGGCACATTTTCCGAAGTGACCTCCACTAAGGCAGGATTCGGCGGCTTTCCCCCAGCCCAAAGAATCCCCACCCCTGAGACCAACCCCAACGCCCCGGCAATGCTTCGGGCAATCAACGCTGACTCAAGGGGACCACTTTGCGACCTAAAGCAGGCCCCACATACTCACTCGCGGGACGGAAAAGACGATTGTCCGACCACTGCTCCAAAACATGTCCGGTCCACCCTGACATCCGCGCCACCGCAAAAATCGGCGTAAACAGATCGGTCGGTAAACCCATGCTGTAGTAAACCGTCGCAGAGTAGAAATCGACATTCGCCTCTAACTTTTTTTCCGTCCGCATAATGTGAGCGATGCGTTCACTCATTTGAATCCACTTGGGCTCGCCCAACTCAGCCGTCAGCTTTTCCGCCATCCGCTTCAGATGAGGAGCCCGAGGATCCAACACTTTATAAACGCGGTGCCCGATCCCCATGATTTTTTTCTTCTGCTTCATCTGCTCTTTCACCCAGCCATCCACTTTCTCTAACGAGCCAATCTGCTGGAGCATGTGAATGACCCCCTCATTTGCCCCTCCGTGGAGCGGACCCTTCAAGGCTCCAATCGCCGCACTGATCGCCGAATAAATATCGGTCAGGGTCGATGCGCACACCCTGGCGGAAAAGGTCGATGCATTCATCCCATGATCCGCATGTAGTACATACGCCATGTCCAAAGTCGCCACCGCCTCCCGACCCGCCTCCTGCCCGTTGAGGAGGTAAAGAAAGTGGGCCGCCTCACCTAGATCTCGGCGGATGGGAGGCAGGGATTGACCTCGGCGAGCTCGATGAAAATAGGCCGCAATCACCCCAATCTTGGCCGTAAGAGAGATTTGCCTTTGGCGATTCAAAACCACCTGCTCCGCGCCCACCGCCCCATAGTCGTACAGCCCCAACATCGATACGCAGGTGCGCAAAATATCCATCGGGCCCGCATCCTTGGGTGCCCCCAAGATATAATCGACCACCTCCTTGGGCAGATCTCTCTGACCCGCCAAATCTCTCTTCATCTCAGCCAACTGCTTCGCGTTGGGAAGATTGCCTTCCCAAAGAAGGTGGCACGTCTCCTCATAGGTCACCTTGCCCGCTAACTCATCGATATCGTAGCCCCGATAAAGCAATTTCCCCTCTAACCCCAACACATCAGAGATCGCCGTCCCCGTGGCCACCACTCCCTCCAATCCCTTGGCGACGATTTTCGGGGCAGAGTTCTCGCTCATCTTATTTTCCCAAAGCCGCCGCCACCTCTTGTCCAATCTCGCCCAAATTCTTTGCCATCCGAACCCCCGCTTTTTGCAAAGCCTCAATCTTGGCCTGAGCCGTGCCTTGCCCGCCGGAAATAATCGCCCCCGCGTGCCCCATCCGCCTTCCCGGAGGCGCCGTCGCCCCCGCAATAAAGGAAACCACCGGTTTCTTCACGCGAGCCTGGATGTACTCGGCCGCCTCCTCCTCCTCCGATCCCCCAATCTCGCCAATCATCACGATCGCCTTGGTATCAGGATCGGCGTGGAGATACTCCACCGCTTTTTGCAGGGTCAATCCATGGTCGGATCTCCTCCCACCCCGATGCAGGTGCTCTGCCCCAGACCCTGACTGGTGATCTGCCAGACCGCCTCATAGGTCAACGTACCACTGCGGGAAACCACTCCCACATGGCCCGGCCGATGAATATATCCCGGCATAATGCCAATCTTGCAGGCCCCGGGAGTAATAATGCCAGGACAGTTCGGCCCAATCAAAACACAGGAGTGCTCCGCCAAAGCGTGCCGTACCCGCATCATATCCATCATCGGAATTCCCTCCGTAATCGCGACAATCAACTGAATACCGGCATCCGCTGCCTCCAAAATCGCATCCCCGGCAAACTCCGGCGGCACAAAAATCATCGAAGCGTTGGCTCGGGTCGCCGCCACCGCTTCCGAAACAGTATCGAAGATGGGAACCGTGTCCTCAAATTTCTCCCCGCCTCGCGCCGGCGTCACCCCCGCCACCACCTGCGTGCCGTACTCTTTGCAGGCCGAGGCGTGAAATGAGCCCGACTTGCCCGTAATGCCTTGAACGAGTAACCGCGTATTGGCATCCACTAAAACCGACATCTTATTTGCCCTTCTTT
>LIBO01000229.1 GCA_001438005.1 Verrucomicrobia subdivision 6 bacterium BACL9 MAG-120507-bin52
GGAGAACGTTGGATTCCCCATCTGATTGAACATGAGGGTGCCGCGGAGGTGGTTTTCTTAAGTACCTGTAATCGGGTGGAGATTTACGGGCGTTCGGAAAGCAGGGGCCCTGCGATTGTTTCTAGTTTGGCCCGTTCCATGCCTTTGGAGTTAGGAAATGCGTGGCGAGAAGCGCGAGGCGTCTACTTGCACGAAGGCATTTCATGTTGGCGGCATTTAGCTGAAGTGGCTACAGGACTTCGATCCATGGTTGTTGGGGAGGGGGAAATCTTGGCTCAAGTTCGGCAGGCTTATGCTTGGTCTCGGAATGCGGGCGGCACAGGGCGCTCCATGCATGCCCTTTTTCAGTCGGGGTTACGGGCGGCGCGGGCGGCGCGGGCGGTGGCGGGATTTGGACAAGGAGATGCCTCTGTTGGGCGGCTGGCCGCGGAGGCACTTAGTGCGTTCGGAGAAGGAGAAGTGGTTAAGCCGCTCCTGCTATTGGGTTCAGGGCTAACGGCTCGAAGTTTTGTGGCGGCCTACCGTACCCTTTCGGATCGGCCGATATGGATCTCCTCAAGGTCAGCCGAGCGAGCGGGTATGCTGGCGATTAACTTTAACGCTCGTTTGGTGGAGTGGCGGGATTGGCCCAAGAGTGTGGCCGATGTGTCGGTGGTGGTCTCGGCTTTGGCAGGGGGGGAGTTGCCATGGTTGGAGGAGTGTCAAAGAGGGCCAGAGATACTCATGGACCTAGGGGTTCCAAGGACCCTTACAGCCCTCCAACGGTTTTTTCCCCAATCAACTTGGGTCGACTTGGAGGAGTTAGCCAGGAGAAGTGAAATCAAACCCGAATCACTCCAGGCGATACATCGTGCGGAAGAAGTTTTGCGGAGGCACGAATCATTCTTTGCCATCGGCCGAGCCCAAAAGGTGGATGGATCTCAGGTAGTGGAGGGATGAAGTTTCGGCTGGGAACACGAGGGAGTGCTCTTGCCCTCGCACAGGCCAGAAAAGTGGCCGACCAAATGCGGAAATCTCACTTAGGCCTAGGGGTCGAACTAGTGATCATCCGTACCACCGGAGATGTACGTTCGGAGTTTGGTGAAGAAGTTTCCGCGGTTGTTGGTGAATTTAGTTCCGCGCTGGAGGAGGCCCTGATCAAATCTGAAATTGATGGAGCCGTGCACAGTGCGAAAGACTTACCCACCATCATTCCGAAAGCTTTATTGGTGGGAGCTTACCCCGAAAGGGTTGATCCGAGAGATGCATGGGTTTATCGCGCTGGTGAAAAGTACGACGCGAATTCTCTAGCATGGGTTGGAACGGAAAGTCCTCGACGAAGACTTTTTTGGTCGGAGCGATGGCCCCTGTCTCGATTTCAAACTATTCGGGGTAATGTGGATCGCAGAATGGAAAGATGTCAGCAAGAGAAGGAATGGGGCGGAGTTCTTTTAGCCTGTGCAGGAATTGATCGTTTGGGAGGTGTGGCCCAGGGCCTTACGATGGAACGTTTGGACGTTCACTGGATGATCCCAGCTCCTGGTCAAGGGGCGATTGCCGTTCAGTGTCGTCGGGATGATCAGAAATCCGTCGAGATGCTTTCCCTACTCGACGACCCGAATGTTCGAAGTTGTGTGACCGCCGAAAAGAGCTTTTTGCAAAAGTGGGGAGGGGGCTGCTCTGAATCCTTAGGAGCTTTGGCTAGGGTTCAACCTAATGGAACACTTTATCTTCATGCGGGTGTGAAGGGTCAGTTCGAACGACCGCAACGTGCGTCACTCGAGGGTCCGATTCGCGAGGCGGAGATGCTGGGCGCTCGCCTTGCGGAGGAGATGCGCCGTGGGTAAGAAGGGAAAAGTGTGGTTGGTTGGGGCAGGGCCGGGAGATCCAGGTCTCATGACCCAGCGCGGATTAGATGCTCTCCGACGTGCCGATGTGATTCTGTACGATCGACTCGTGCATCCCGTGATTCTACTGAAAGCGTCTCCTCATGCGGTTTGGGTTGATGCGGGCAAGACTCCCCGCGGCCGACGAATGGAGCAAAAAGAAATTCACCGTCTCCTTATTTCCCATGCGGCCAAGGGAAAAAGGGTTGTCCGCCTCAAGGGTGGAGACCCTTTTATTTTTGGCCGAGGGGGTGAGGAGGCGGAAGCTCTGGTGAAGGCAAAGATACCGTTCGAGGTGATTCCGGGTGTGACCGCCGGAATCGCTGGGCCGGCGTACGCGGGAATACCCGTAACCCAAAGAGGAATTAGCACGGAATTGCTGTTTCGGATTGGGG
>LIBO01000230.1 GCA_001438005.1 Verrucomicrobia subdivision 6 bacterium BACL9 MAG-120507-bin52
ATTGCCAAGGTGCAAAAAACGGTCGGGGTGAGTGGAAAAGGCGCGGACTTAAAAGCGAGGGGTCGGCACGATCCGTGTGTGCTGCCACGGGCGGTGCCGATGGTGGAGGCGATGGCTTATCTTGTCTTGGCTGATCACTTTTTGCGTGATCGCGCGCAGGTTGGAATCGCTCGCCCGTAGGGAAAGTTAGAACGTAAAGTGGCCGCCCAACTCGATTGAGTTGGTCACGGGAGAACCAAAGGTGACCTGCTGATTGTCTCCCATGTCCACGGTGGGCTGACTGGTTCCATAAAACTTATAGGCGAGAGTGATTCCCATTTGCTCCCAAATTCTCCAACGCACTCCCGCCGCGATCTGATAGGCATTGTTCATGTCGTTGCCAGAGCCTGATAAAGTGGACCCTTGGCCGGCGAGGGGGTAAGAGATGCTCCCAATTGTGAAATAGTTCCACCCACCCCCAAAACCAAAGTTTAGGTAGGGGACGAAGCCGGTGTCGTTGGGATATTGGAAACAAATTTGGGCCATGATGGGTACGCTCCAGTAGGTACTGCTGGAGACGGTCATTCCCTCCGTGTTTCCGCGGATGGCGTTGAGGGCAAAACCGGTTTCGATGGCGAGACCGAACCATGGGGTGAGCCAGACTCCAATATCGAGGTCCTGTCGATAGCCCGTGCTGAAAGCGATTTCTTTTTGGATCATTGGATTACTTGGTCCCAACGGTCCAACGATATTCACGATGTTCATCGAGCTAACGAAGCGGGCGCCGCCCTCGGTTCGAACGTAAAAGTAATCCTCATCCATTTGGGGTTCGGTGAGAGGGGATTGCAGTAGTTTACCAGGCCAACCGAGTTCGGTGGGGGGCTGGGTGGTAGCACTCATTTGCCCCACCATCGGATCTGCCAATGGGGCGGAGGTTGCGCTTTGGGAGGTAGGAGTAAGCGCGGTGACTTCAGAAGGGGTAGGAATGGGGGTGAATTGTGTGGGGGGCGGTGCGATGGTTTGCGCTAAGGAGGAAGGAGACGAAAGCTTTTGGAATTGAACCGTGCCGGCAGGTGCTCCATCCATCTTCTCGATTTTGTGGGCCTCATTGAGGGTGATTCTTAGCCCAGCTTTAGGCGGAATAGTAACTTGCGATTCGCCCAGAAGAAAAACCACTGGGCCAGTGGCCGACGGGGGAAGGCTGACTAGGATCGTTTGTTTCCCAGCTGAATTGAAACCATAACTAACATTGCACGCTTGGCCGTCCAATTGAATCGACTGTCGTGGTGTGCCCTGCTTAACAAATTCCGCTACTCCCCCTTTTGCGTCAAAAACCACCAGCGAACCATCCTCTTGCAGTGACAGATTCGTTGGGACAGAGGTTACGCCATAACTCAAGGCGCCAAGATGGACAAGGGCAACGAACACACAACATGTTGTGCCTGTAATCATTCGCATCCCTATATAAAGGGCAGCAAATCATGAAAAGTCTATCCCTGGGTGTGCCGATTGTAGATAAATAGTAGGTAGAAAAAAATAATTTAAACTGTTGTTGGACAGTAGGATAAAAAACTTTAAGAAATGTTATTCGGAAGATATTTTGCGGCTATTTTTGCACCCCCTAACAGCCATAGGAGCGCGGCCAAGGCAAGATAAGGCCCGAACGGAACTTTGACGCCCAGCTTCTGCTTGCGTTGCTTGAGAATTCCGATTCCCACAACCGTTCCTAACAAGGAGGAAACAGCGATGATGAATGGAAGACTTTGCCAGCCCAAAAAGGCCCCGAGGGCTGCGAGAAGTTTCGCATCGCCGATTCCCATGGCCTCTTTTTGCAGTAGCCACGATGCAATCCGCGCCACTAGCCAAAGCGATCCGCCGGCAACTGTGGCTGACAGGGCGGAACGGATCATGGCATCGGCAGGGTCCTCTTTGCCCTGAAGGAATGGAAACAGATAGCTGAGGGAAATGCCTGCGACAACTCCCCCGATCGTCAGGGCATCGGGAATGACCAGGTAGTCTAAGTCGATCCCTGAGGCGACGATCAGACCAGCGACGAGCAGTGCGTAGATGGCGAAAAGTTCGGGTGGGTAAAGAAGCCAAAGGGTAGCCAGAGCGGAAGCTGTGCCCGCTTCAACAATCGGGTAGCGAGGATCTAGATGGGCACTGCAACAACGGGCGCGGCCACCGATTAGGAAGTACCCCAAGATGGGAAGATTAACGCCCAAGGAGAGCTGGCGCCCGCAAGCCGCGCAACGGGAAGGGGGATTCACGATCGATTGA
>LIBO01000231.1 GCA_001438005.1 Verrucomicrobia subdivision 6 bacterium BACL9 MAG-120507-bin52
CAGCGAGGGGAAAAGAAGTAAGGCAGGGAGGGCGTTATTCATCGCGTGAGCCAACAGCACCGAGGGCAGATTTCCAGTAAATTCGGGATTCGAAATCCAGGCTTTGCCCGCTACTCCAACTTAAACTGAATGATTACCGTGTAGTCGGGCGAGCCTAGGCCTGCCGGCAGAGGTTTGGCGAGGCGAGGGGTGGAGCGGACGGCCTGTTCGACCGAGGCATCCATGACTGGGTCGCCGGAGGGTTTTGAGATTCTGAGAAAGGTGACGTTGCCACTCCCGGCGATTTTAACTTCGACCTCGGTAGAAATCTTTTCTCCAGCGGGGATGGGTGGTTTTTTCCAAGCGGATTGAATCGACTGCTTGATGAGGGCGCGGTACCAGGAGAAGTCGTTCGCGATACCGTCGGGTCGGCCGGCGTTGCCGGCTCCGTCTCCGCCGCCTCCTCCGCTCTCGGCCGGAATTTTGGAGGCGAGGCGATTTTTAATATCGGAGACGCTGGGGCCGGGGGGCTCGCTCGACTTTTTGGAGTTCGCTTTATTTTCCTGATTGGCCGATGAGAAAGAGAACTTTTTCTTGGCGGTGCTGACTTTGACCTGATGTTTAGGTTTGGGAGTAGGTTTGGGTTTAGGTTGACGAAGGGGCTCAGGTTTTGGGGTGGGAACAGGTTTAGGTTTTTGGGCTGGTGGTGGTTGCGGTAGTGGTTCGGGCTCGGGTTCAGGGGTTGGGGTGGGTTGGGGGACGGGATTTTGGATTTTGGATTCTTGATTTGGGATTTCGGATGCGGGTTGAGCTGTTGTGACGGAAGCTGGGGATGAGGTGGGGGAGGGGAGTCCGGGGCCGGGGCGCAGGGACCCTAAGTCGATCATTTCGACCGGCTGAATCGGTTGGGGTTTCTGACATTGGGCCAGAGGAAGAGCGAAGATGGCCAGAAGAAGTGAGTGGGCGGCGAAAACAATCAGAACGGTGCGCCGGAAGGGGCGACCGTGGGGATTCACTTGCGGGTGTCCGGCGTATTGGCGAGGTCGAGACGGGCGCCAGCAGTGCGGACGGACTCCAAGGCGCGGAAAATGGTTTCATAGGGGAGGGAGGCGTCGGCCCGGAGGGAGACGACGAGTTCGGGGTCCCGGGCTTTTCTTTGCGAAAGGAGTGAGGCGAGTTGGTTGAGGTCGATTTTATCGGAGCCGAGCAGAGCGGAGCCGTCTTTACCGAGGGTGAGGGTGAGAATCGATTTTGGATCGGGTAGGGTCGAGGTGAGGGTGGTGGTGGCTTGGGGGAGATCGACGGGAAGTTGCTGTTCCATCAGTGGGGTGGTGATCATGAAGATGATAAGGAGGACGAAGACGAGATCGAGGAGGGGTGTGATATTGAGCTCGGCAAGGTTATGCGTCTGGGCATGGAAACGGGAGCGTCTCATGAGCGTGAGGTGAAGCGGTGTTCGAAAACGGCGGCGCACTCCGCGGCGAAGTTTTCCATCTGAATGTTTTGGCGGCGGATGGAGGTGGTGAGGAAGTTGTAACCGAACATGGCGGGAATGGCGACGAGAAGGCCTACCACGGTGGTGATGAGTGCGCCGGAGACGCCCGGGGCCATGGCGGCAAGGCTGGCTTGGCCGGCCATGGCGATGCCACTGAAGGCGTCCATCACGCCCCAGACGGTGCCGAGAAGACCAAGAAAGGGAGCACCGCTGACGGCGGTGGCGAGAAGGATGAGGTTGGATTCTAGTTTGAGGGATTCTTCCCCGACGGCGCGTTCCATGGCGGTGCGGACGGAGTTCATGCCGGTCTCACTGATGGAGCGGGCGGAGGCGAGTCGGGCGGCGAGGGTGGAATCGACCACGGAGGATCCGACAAGGTGGAAGCAAAGCTCTTTGGCGCCGGCGTGATAGATGGTGGCTTGGGGTGACTCGCCCGGAGGGCGGCCGGAGAGGTAAGGTTCGAGCGGTTCGGTGGCCGAGCGGAAGATGGGAAGAAAGGCACGGGTGGATTTGATGACGGCGTTGAGCTGGACCCACTTGGACCAGATGACCGACCAGCTAAAAATGGAGCCTAAGAGAAGAAGAAAAAGTACGGCTTTGCCGGCAGGCTCGCAATGTTCAAAGGCGTAGAGGATTCCGGAGGCAGCGAGCATGAATTGGATATAAGGAATCGAAGGCCGGAGACAAGAGAGGAAGGTGGGGCGAGTTTGGTCTTGGCGACAGAATGCTGAGGCAAGATTGACTCCACTGCATATCGGGAGCATTCTTATGATG
>LIBO01000232.1 GCA_001438005.1 Verrucomicrobia subdivision 6 bacterium BACL9 MAG-120507-bin52
AGCCCTCCGAAGCGCCTCCCAAACTCAATTGTTCGGGCGGAGCCCTCCGAAGCGCCTCCCAAACTCAATTGTTCGGGCGGAGCCCTCCGAAGCGCCTCCCAAACTCAATTGTTCGGGCGGAGCCCTCCGAAGCGCCTCCCCGATAGGGTTAGGCGCGAAGGAGGGTCGGAGCGGTGGGATTTGAACCCACGACAGCCAGCTCCCAAAGCTGGTACTCTACCAAGCTGAGCTACGCTCCGTTTTGTCCTTGCACTATGCCCCCGTTTCCTGCATGTTGCAAAGCTTTCCCAAATCCTTATGCGAAGCGAACTTGTCAATCTAGCCCTAGCCAAAGTCAGTAGCCCACAGATCCTCATCAATGTGGTCTCCAAACGTGTCCGCCAGCTCGGACTCGGCTACCGCCCCATGATTGCCGTCACCCCCCGCATGACCTTTATGGATGTCGCCCTGCACGAAGTCGCCGACGGTAAGCTCGGCTACGAAGTTCTCGGTGGCCCCTCCAAAGACGCCCCCGATAAGTCCGCGCGTAAAACCCGCGCCAAGAAGTCCTCCTAAAGCCCGCTCGGGCCACGGGGTCACGCACCCTGAAAACGATCGAAATCCACAACCGGAAGGCTGGGCACAACTTTGCCATCTCCGAATCGGTCGAAGCCGGCATCGTTCTTACGGGCGCAGAAATTAAATCCCTTCGCGCGGGCGGGGGCGACCTCGCCCACGCCTACGGAAAAATTGAAAACGGTGAAGCTTGGCTATACTCCTTTCATATCGCCCCCTACAGCCATGGAAACCGTGCCAACCTCGAAACCGAACGCCCCCGCAAACTTCTGCTGCACCGTACCGAAATCATCCGCTTTCTCGGCCAAATCGAAAAAAAGGGCAGCCGCGCCCTCGTCCCCCTCAAGGGCTACCTGAAAAATGGTCGCTTCAAAATCCTCGTCGGCCTCGGCACCGGTAAAACCCATCGGGATCGTCGCCAAGACCTCATCAAACGCCAGTCGGACCGAGAGGTGAACCGAGAGCTAGCCGATCGCCGCCGAAAATGAAATCCCACCTCCGCCAACTTTCTCGACTCCTCCCCCGCGGTACACTCCGTTTCGATTTCCCCACCCTCCAAGCCAACTCCAGCGACGCTTGGGTGGCCTCCTCCCTTCCAGATGCGGTTGCCTTTCCCAAAAGTACGGCTGAGGTCTCCAAAATTCTTGCCTTCACCCACCGCCACCGGATTCCTGTAACCACCCGAGGGGCGGGACGCGGTTATGTCGGCGGATGCGTCCCCGTGCAGGCCGGGCTAGTCATCTCTCTTGTCAAAATGAAACGTATCCTAGAAATTTCCGCGGCGGATGGCCTAGCCGTTGTCCAACCTGGCGTCATCACCGCCAAACTTGGCTCTGACGCCATGCGCCGAAATCTCTTCTACCCTCCCGACCCCGCCAGCCTGAAAGAGTCCACCTTGGGTGGAAACATCGCCACCAACGCCGGTGGCCCCCGTTGCCTGAAATACGGAGTCACCCGCAACTATGTTCTTGGACTCGAGGTTGTCTTGGGCGACGGCACGATCGTTCGGCTCGGCGGACGCACTCACAAAAATCGCACCGGGTTCGATCTCATCGGTCTCTTCACCGGCTCGGAGGGAATGCTCGGTCTGGTCACCGAGGCGACTATGCGACTGATTCCTCTTCCGCCCACCCGCTCCTGCCTGCGGGCCGAGTTCACCTCCGTCGCCCAAGCCGCGGCGGGAGTCCAAAAGATTCTCAGCTCTGGACTTCTCCCTTGCGCCCTCGAGATCGCCGATTCTTTCACCCTCGCCGCCGCCCGAAAGGCAATTCCCAAAACCCCGAATTGCGACTCAATGCTCATCGTCGAATTTGACGGTCAGCCCTCCTCCGTCAAAAGCGAGCTCGCCGCCGCCACAAAAGTTCTTCGCCCTTCCTCCTCCAAGATCGTCACGGCGCACGGCAACGCGGCCTGTGAGAAGATCTGGGAAATTCGCCGAGGCTTTAGCTACGCCCTGCGCGATACGGGCCTCGTGAAACTGAATGAAGATGTCACCGTCCCACGGGGTCGAGTCGTCGATCTCTTTCGGCTAACCGCGCGCCTGCAAAAGAAGTATGGTGTGCCGATTTCCAGCTTTGGCCATGCGGGCGACGGCAACATTCACGTTAACCTGATGGCCCCGGTTGGAACGAAGCCAGACGATCGTCATATGCACCGAATCCTCGACGAACTGTTCCG
>LIBO01000233.1 GCA_001438005.1 Verrucomicrobia subdivision 6 bacterium BACL9 MAG-120507-bin52
GACGGGCACACGATCACCTATCAGGCTGATGGGGATGAGCGGCCGGTTTTCAGTTCCGGCGTTGCGCTGACGGGCTGGCAAAAGGTCGGCGAAGACCCGGCCCATCTGGCCGAAGCAGCCAAAGGCCGGCTCTGGGTCGCGGACTTTCCCGAAGGGGTGACCACTTTTACCACCCTCTTCGATGCTCAGGGCCGTCTGCCCCGGGCCATTGGCGGGGAACACAAGCCGCAGGCCAAACAGACCGACCCGCGGGTGGCTGACAGTAAAACGCTCTTTTTCCCCGCTGGCAGTATGCGGGAGTATGAGAATGTGTCCGATGTGGAAATCTGGATTGTGCCCAGCTACCAATGGTGTCACCACATCTTGCCGCTCGAATCCGTGGCGGTGAAGAACCTGACGGCGAGAACCACCGTGGCGGGCACCTATCCGCTGGCCCGGCGAGCCAGCGGTCATGATCCCAGCCGGTTCCGCGTCTGCAATGTGCCGGATGTGCTGGACGGTCCCGGCCAGTGGTTTATGGATTCCTCACAGCGCAAAGTTTGGCTGTGGCCCCGGGACGGACAGGAACCCGAAGGCGTGGTGATTCCGGTTCTGAATGAATTGTTCGCGGTGCTCGGTGATCGGGAGGCGGGCGCACCGGTATCCGGCCTGGTCTTTGACGGGCTGACCTTCAAGCATGCCAAGAGGGACCTGATGACCGATGACGACGTCGGTCTTCAGCACGACTGGGAATTCTGGGACAAAGCCAATGCGCTGTTCAGGTTCCGGTGGACGCGGAACTGCGTGATCCGGAACAGTCTGCTGACGGAGAGCGGCGGCGGCGGAATCCGGCTGGATCTAGGCGCGCAGGGCATCCGCGTCGAAAACTGTGAGATATCCTATCTTGGGGGAACAGGGATTGCGTTGATCGGCGATAAAATCGGCGAGGATTTCGTGAATCGCAACAACACCGTTCACAATAACAACATTCACCATATCGGCCTCGAGCATCATCACAGTGCGGCCATCATGATGTGGCAAAGCGGCGAGAATCAAATCACGCACAATCGCGTTCACCATACGCCGTATAACGGGTTTTCCATCGGCGGAATCATGCCGTCCGTTTTTTCCCGGGAGTGGCGAAGGCGGGATGCCGGATCGCATGAGCGCGAACTGGCACGCACCATCAACTGGGAGAAATTGCCTTTTACAGAGATGGAGAACCGGAATGACCTGGAGATCACCGAGGCCACCGTGCTGCCGTATCTCTTTACCCGCGACAATCTTTTTGCCTACAACGATATCTATCGGACGGTGGAATTGTTGGGCGACGGGAATCCGTTTTATATCCGTATGGCCGGCCACAACAACGCCATTCGGCGGAATTATCTGCACAACACCCTCGGTTCACATGCCGCGGGCGCGATGCGTTTTGACGGCGAGCAGGCCGGCACTCTGTTCGAAGAGAACGTCATCTTCCGCACCACGGGCGCCGCCGTGGTGTTCGCCAAGGCCAACCGGGTGGTCAATAACATCATGGTCGGTATCCGGGGCAATGCCATGGTTCAACGCGGGGGCAAGACCGTCGGCGCCGCGGATATAGAACTGGAAGCAGGCTACTTTTTTTGGGCCCATCAAACCAGTCTGCCCGGAATCGGGCTCGAGAACTATGACAAGACGGAGATCCGGAAAAATGTGATGGTCCAAGACACGCCCAAATTTGACCGGTTTTACCATGACACCAAGCACTGGGAGGGGTTGATTCCCCACTGGTCGGACTTCAGGAAAATCCGAAATACGGATGATAACCTCATGTGGGCGCCGCACAATCAGGCCAAGCTGGAGGAATGGCTGAAGGATATGCAGAAGCACGGGCTGGACCGGAACAGCATCGTGGCAGACCCGCTGTTTGTGGATGCGGAGAAGCAGGACTTTCGTTTCCGGCCGGACTCTCCGGCCTTGAAGATGGGGATCAAGTCCGTAGATCGGCGTCAGGCCGGGTTGACGGATCAATTTCCAGACTGGCTGGCCGCGCGGATTCAGGATGATGTCGACAAACCAATGCGGATAGAGGGGTTGGATTGAAGGCCTGTAAGATCAAGCAGACGACCCAGAACGAATCATAAGAAGGACGATGGTTAGTGGCTGGCTCTTTCTTCCTTCGACGATGATCTTCTGCGCGCTGGCTTGGATGGCCGTTCCCGAGTCTGCGGGCGATCGTGCTGAAGAACAGGCGGTTCTTATCGCGCAGGCT
>LIBO01000234.1 GCA_001438005.1 Verrucomicrobia subdivision 6 bacterium BACL9 MAG-120507-bin52
GGGGTGGGGTGGCGCTGTTTGCCTTGGAACAGGATGAGTATTTTGATCGGGCGGGGGTGTATGGGGAGGGTGGGGTGGATTATGCGGACAGTTTGGAGAGGTTTGTTTTTTTCTCGCGAGGGGCGGTGGAGTTAGCCCGGTATGTGGAGCCTACGCCCGAGGTGATTCAGGTGAACGATTGGCAGGTGGGTTTAGTACCGGCGTATGTCCAAGCACTGGGGTTGCCGATGAAGACGGTGTGTACGGTGCACAATTTGGCGTATCAGGGAGAGTTTTCGGCGGAGGATTTCCGAAAGGTGGGGTTGCCGGAGGGGGCCTTTCGGCCGGAGGGGGTAGAGTTTTATGGGAAGATGAATTGGTTGAAGGGGGCGATCCGAATGGCGGATGGGGTGACCACAGTGAGCCCAAGTTACGCGCGGGAGATTCAGGAAAAGGAGCAGGGGCGAGGGTTGGAGGAGGTGTTGCGGGGAAGAGGGGAAAGGGTGACGGGGATTTTGAATGGGATTGATGTGGTGGCGTGGAATCCGGCGACGGACGGGTGCTTGCCAAAGAGTTTCAAGGTGGGGTCGATGGCGGGAAGGGTGCAGTGTCGCAGCGCCTTGGAGAAGGAGATGGGGTTGGAGCCGGCGAATGGGCGACCGATTTTCGGAATGGTGACGAGGATGGCGGGGGAGAAGGGAGTGGATTTGGCCTGGGGTGGGGTGAAGGAGATAGTGAAGCAAGGGGGTCGACTGGTGGTATTGGGGGCGGGGGATCGGGCGATGGAGGAGGAGGGGAGAAAGTTGGCCCAAGAGCATCCCAAGAGTGTGGCGGTACGGGTGGGGTATGATGAGGGGCTGGCGCGGCGGATTTTTGGGGGGGTAGATTTTTTTCTGATGCCATCGCGGAGCGAGCCGTGCGGGCTGACGCAGATGTATGCGATGCGGTATGGGGCGATTCCGGTGGTGGGAAGGGTGGGGGGATTACGGGATACGGTGGAGGAGTGGGATGGTGGGAGGGAGACGGGGACGGGATTTCTCTTTGAGCCGACGGCCGAAGGGTTGGCGGGGGGGGTAGATCGAGCCTTGGCGATATGGAATGAACCCGCAATGATGAAGAAGGTTCGCCGAAATGGTATGACTCGGGATTGGAGTTGGGCGGCAGCGGTGCCGGCCTACGAAAAAGTCTATCAAGCCTTGGTGAACGAAAGGGGATCATAGCATGCCAGAGTTAAGAAAAGATCCGGTGGTAGGCCGGTGGGTGGTGTTTAGTCCGGAGCGACAGATCCGGCCGGAGCGGTACAAGTGTGAGGAGCTGTTGCCGACGCGGCCGGAGGAGGATCCGTTTTTGGAGGGGCACGAAAAGTACACCCCGGCCGAACTTTATGCGGTGCGGCCGAATGGGGGTGGGGCGAATGGGCCGGGGTGGCAGTTACGGGTGGTATCGAATCGGTTCCCCGCGTTGCGGGTGGAGGGGGAGCTGGAGAAAGAGGCGGTAGGTTTTTACGATCGAATGAACGGGATCGGGGCGCACGAAGTCATCGTGGAGACGCCTCACCCCCAACTGGTTTTGGAGAAGCAGAATCTGGCGGGAGCGGCCCGGGTATTTGAGTCGTGCCGGGCACGGATTCTGGATCTTTCGAAGGATGTGAGGTTGCAGTACGCGCAGGTCTTTAAAAATCACGGGGCGATGGCAGGGGCGACCATGCCCCACCCGCACACGCAGCTGATTGCGCTGCCGGTTACCCCCACTGTTCTGAAGGAGAAGCTGGTGGCGGCACGCAGGTACTACATCGAAAAGGATCGAAATCTTTTTGCCGATATTTTGCAAGCGGAACGGAAGATGGGGGATCGAGTGGTTTTCGAAAATGACGGTTTTACCGCCTTTTGCCCCTTCGCCAGCCGATTTCCTTTTGAGACCTGCGTCGTGCCCAGAAAGCAGTCGGCCGATTTTCAAAACTCGAAAGATGGGACCCTTGTTTTATTGGCGGAGGCGGTGCAACGGGTCTTGCGCGCCTATGCGGTGGCGCTGAATCGGCCCGCTTACAATATGATTTTGCACAATGCACCGTTTCGGCGCAGCCGGCAGCCGGATGCTTGGACTACGATTGATGCCGATTTTCGGTGGCATGTGGAATTTTTGCCGCGGCTGACCGGCATCGCGGGGTTTGAGTTTGGCACGGGCTTTTACATTAACCCAACATTACCGGAGGAAGCGGCGGGGGTATTGCGTGAGGCGGTGAGTCGTGGCTG
>LIBO01000235.1 GCA_001438005.1 Verrucomicrobia subdivision 6 bacterium BACL9 MAG-120507-bin52
ATCCATGGGGTAGGAAACTGGATCACAGGCCCAACCAGCGCCACAGGTGAGGCCAAAGGGGCAGGCGTGCAAGAACATGGGGAGGGAACCATGGGAGAGTGACAAGGTCGATCCGTTTCTCCGCAGCAACACGATTTCACCGGGCCCGCCTGAATCGGAACGGGAAGGGTTGAAAAGATGAACCCGACAAGAGCCAACGCTGCTGGAGCAACTCGCATAGTCATACCTTAATGTTGCCCGGACAAATAAGCAAATGAGCCACTTGCTACATAAGAAATTTCGCCCAAGATTACACCATGTATATCCAAACCACCTCCATGCTGGCTGCCCTGATGGTAACTTTTAGTTCATTCGCTTGGGCCGAGGAGACTCCTCCAACAGCCCCAAAAAAAGCCGAAATTGTCACCACGGCCGAACAAAAAGCCAAAGCCGCCGAGCTGGCTAAGTCTTACCCCCTGACCACCTGCGTTGTTTCTCACGATGAAGTGGGTGGAACAAGCGATACGGTGGACGCCCTCTACGATGGCCGGCTGATCCGTTTTTGCTGCAAAGGATGCGTCAAATCCTTTAACAAGAAACCCGAGAAATACCTCAAAGAGCTGGACGCGGCCGCAAAACCCTCTGCGTAAAAGCCCCCACCACCCGACTGTGTCATAAAGCCCCCCGCGGCTTGACCAGCCCCCCTAATCTCGATACTTTCAATCCAGCATTCCGAGTACTTTCATCGCAAGATGAAGGTCCGCCAACCGGGGTAGGAGAAACCCACGGTGGCTGGAAAGAGGCCCAAAGTCTTTTTCCGATGTGCGAGACAGGTAGATCCTGACTCGAACAAAATTCTCCGCTGGCCAACCGCCCGCACAGGAATGTGTCGGCGGTTTTTTGTGCCCGCATCGGGATGCGTCCAACCAAGGAGACGCATCAACATGAGCACCGCAACCCTCGAGGCCCCCTGGGCCACCCTCAGCATCAAAATCGATTCAGAAAATCTGGATCATCACCTCTGGAATAACCACGGCACCTGGTGGATTCACTACACCGTCCACCAGCGCGACTACACCAAGCGACGAGTTCGAGTCTCCCTCGAAACTCGAAACCTACGCGAGGCACGGCAAAGACGAAATGCCCTCTTCGCTCATCTCAAGGCGGAGGGGATCGAAACCACCTAGTCCCGCTCGGAAGGGGGCGCCGCTCTGAATAGGAGTTGCGCCCCTTTTTCGATTAGCTCTGCTGAAAGTTCGCCCGCCAAAGCAGGAAAAAGCCGTAGGCCTGGAGCACAAGGTTGGGCAACCAAACGATCAACTCCGGATAGGCCCCACCGCGGTTTTTCAGCCCTTCGGCCAAGAGAATCAACGCGTAATAAGCCATGACTAGAAAGAAGCTGATGACGACGCCAACCGAGGTTTCTTTTCGTTGCACCCGAATTCCCAGCGGAATCCCCACCAGCAAGAGGGTGAAGGGCGCCAAAGCAAAACTGATCCTTTTCTGCATTTCCGTGAGCATCGGATAAATCTGTTTCGGATCCACATACCCTTCGACCGGACTCAAAATCCGATTCGCTAAATCTCCCAATCCTGCGATCCGAATATCTTTCATATCGTCGGGATTCAAAAAGCTTTTCAGGGAAATCTTCAGGGGCAACTGATCGGCACTCAACCCCGCGCGGATTCCATTTAAATCCGCCGCGTTTTCACCCCTCTCTTCCTGCCGGGCCTTTTGCAAGGTGATCGTCAGGCTCAAGTCGTCCAGATCGGCCGAAAGCGAGCCCTTCTCCGCCCGAATATTCCTTCGCGGGACGCCGTTCGGATCCAACTCCCAGATATTGATGTCGGTCAGATCGGTTCCGTTCTTCTTTCCAATATAGATGCGGTACCCGGGGAACCGATCCATCGCCTCCCCCGCGCGGATCAGAAAAGCAGGATTATCGCGTCCAATATCGAGCAGAACCGACTTAAATTTCTGCAGGGTCAGTGGCACGACAACCGCGTTGTTGTAAAAGCAGATGCCCGATAGAAACAGACCAAACAAAATCACCGGGGCGACCAAGGGAATTAACCCGATCCCCGCCGCCCGGATGGCCTGTAGCTCCAGATCCTGCGACATCCTTCCGAACACAATCAGAGCCGCCACCAAAATTCCCCACGGCATGGTAAAGGTCAGCGCCTGGGGGATCAAAAGCCCAACCATTTTGAAGATGAGCGAAATCGGCAA
>LIBO01000236.1 GCA_001438005.1 Verrucomicrobia subdivision 6 bacterium BACL9 MAG-120507-bin52
GGAGCGTAGGCAGTCCAACCCCCTGCCGCCGCCCCGCCCGCCACAAAAAAGCCCGCTAACATGATCACCCCAGAAGCCACATAAAACCAGTAGGAGAGCTCATTGATCAGCGGAAATGCCATATCCCCCGTTCCAATCTTGAGGGGGATCAGGTAGTTGCCGAACGCCCCAATCAGCAGGGGCATGACGACCAAGAAAACCATGACGGTGGCGTGCATGGTAAAGAGGGCATTATAAAACTGGGGATTGATGAACGGCAGCGAGATCGGATTTCCCACATCCCCACTCGCCATTATTTGAGTCGAGGGATAGGCCAACTGCCACCTCATCAGTAGAGCCATCCCACCCCCAATCAAAAGAAACGCTAAGGAGGTAAAGAGATATTGAATGCCAATAATTTTATGGTCGAGGGACCAGATATACTTTCTCCATCCCGTCGGCTCCTCGTGGGTGTGGACATGAGTTTCGTGGGCATGGGTGGCAGCTAACGTGCTCATTTTCTTTTCTCCTATCGTTCAGCCACCGTCACCGGAGCTGTTGTTTTGGTTTCTTGCACCGAGACTTTTGTTGGGGCCTTACCCTTGGCCCAGGTTTCATATTCGGCCAATGGAACGACCGAAAGTTTGCCAAACATTTTATAGTGCCCCTGCCCGCAAAGTTGATTGCAGGCCAACTGAAAGTTTCCCGTGGCCTCTGCCTTGAGCCAGACAAAATCATAGACTCTCCCAGGTACCATATCTTGGTAGAGGCGGAATTCGGGGACATAAAAAGCGTGGATCACATCCTTGGAACCTAAATACAGCCGAATGGGCCGATCCACGGGAAAGACAACTTCATTGTAAGTCGTGAAATCATCTGCCCCCGCCGGGTCGGCGGGGTCAACGCCGAAAGGGTTTTCTTTGCCCACTTTCGAAGCAACCATCGTCGCTAATTTGCCGTCGGGCCCGGGATAACGAACATTCCATCCAAACTGCTCCCCCACCACCGCCACGGGGATGGCATCGGCTGGGGGCTGGCGGAGACGCATCTGGGTCCACTGCTCGTTTCCGTAAATCGCCAGGGCTAGGAAGATAAACACCGGAATCGTCGTCCACACGACTTCGAGTGTGTTATTGCCGTGACTATGAATAGCGGGAACTCCCGGACGGGCACGGTATTTGACCAAGAAGTAGATCATGACCGAGAAAACGGCCACCGAGGTCACGCCCGTTAACCCCAAGATCACGTAAAAGATAAAGTCGATCTCGTGCCCAAACATATTCACGTTTCTGGGCAGCCACCAGACGCTCGTCTCGCGGATCTCGGCCTGGAGTGCCTGATGGACAAATACCAGAGGCAGCAGGACGGCCCAGAACCTAGTGCGGGTGAAAAATCTCATGAGGGTCATTCTCCAATGGTTTTGACACATTTCAACTCCTACCCCTATTTTCTTGTCGCCGGACCCCAAGGTCGCTCGCGGAACCAAAAAATCAGAGGGAAAAGGGCTGTAAATAAAACTTATAGTGAATCGGATAAGGTTAATACTTCTAATGCTTCCTTGATGAAGCCAAAATTCCCGCCATTTTTCTATTCGTGGTACCGATGACCCTATTTTTGCTGTCTTTGAACTAAACACCCCATGGCCAACATTTTCCCCCGTTTTAGCAACTGGCTACCGATTAAAATTCTCGTATGCCTTACGATCATTGCGGCCAGCATTGTCTCGGGCATGGCCTACTACTTTACTCCGAAATACACCCGCGTGGGATACCAACCGACGCAGCCGGTCGCTTTTGATCACTCACTGCACGTGAATCAGTTGGGTATGGATTGCCGCTACTGCCACACGGGCGTTGAGAAATCTTCGCACTCCAATGTTCCTGGAACCCAAACCTGCATGAACTGTCACACCCAGATCAAAGCCCAAAGCCCTAAACTCGCTGCCGTCCGCGAATCGTGGAAATCAGGCAACCCCGTTCCTTGGGTGCGAATTCACAAAGCGCCCGATTACGTTTACTTCAACCATGCCGTTCACGTGAATCGCGGGGTCAGCTGCGTCGCCTGTCACGGACATGTGAACCACATGGAAGTGGTCTACCACGCCAAACCGCACAGTATGGGATGGTGTCTCGAATGCCATCGTGCCCCCGAGAACCACCTTCGCCCTCTCGACCAAGTCACCAATCTTGACTGGGAACCACCCGCCGGCA
>LIBO01000237.1 GCA_001438005.1 Verrucomicrobia subdivision 6 bacterium BACL9 MAG-120507-bin52
CCAGCAAATCGACCGCCTTCCGCAGGGCAAACTTTAACCCTCCCGCCTCTTTCACTTTATCCGCCACCCCTTCCACCCCACTCTCTCCCACTAATTGCGTGCGCAACTTTTCCGATTCCTCCTTCGGCAAGGTCTGTAATGCGTGCAAGACAGGTAACGTCCACTTTCCCTTCCGCAAATCCGTTCCTAACGTCTTTCCGCTCTCCTCGTCCGTTCCAAATAAATCCAAACAGTCATCGTAGATCTGATACGCCACCCCGAGCTGTTGACCAAAAGAACGCGCGGCCTCCCGCTTCACCTCCGCTGCACCATAAACCAAAAACGGCACTTCCGCGGCCACCCGAAACAGCGCCCCCGTCTTTAATCCCACCACGTGCAGGTAGTCCGCCGTCGACATCTTTAAATCAAAACGCCTCTGCGTTTGTAAAATCTCCCCCTCGCACAAGTTGCGTGAAGCCTCCGCAATCTTTCTCGCCACCTCCGCATTTTCTAACTTGGTCGCCAGTTGCAACCCGTGCGCAAACAATGCGTCCCCCAGCAAAACCGAAAGTTCCACCCCCCACTTGGCATTGCAGGTCGCCCTCGATCTCCGTAAATCTGCCCGATCCAACACATCATCATGAATTAGCGAGGCCACGTGCACTAACTCGACAATCACCGCCAAATCCCGAATCGCCTCGCTCCAACCCCCCGCAACCTTCCCCGCCAATAAAACCAGCGCCGGCCTCAACCGCTTTCCCCCACCCTCCAAGGCATAGCGCACATAAGTCTCCGCCCCTGGGTCAAAAAGCGATGCCTGATGTAAAATCCGCCTCTCTACCTCCTTCAACTCCTGCTCTAGCTCACTGTCCGCCCCCAGCCAATCTGGCTTCGGCCTCAACCCCATCCGGTTCCTTGCGATCTGCATTCTAAAAACCTAGAAAGGAGATTCTCGAAGTCAAATAAAGCAAGATTCATCCAGCCTTTCCCAACTCTCCCCTTCATCCTAACCTCCCGCCATGCGCCTTGCTCTCCTCGCCGCTCCCCTCGCTCTTCCCATCGTCATCTCCCTCTCCTCTTGCTCCAAACCCGATAGCCGCCTCGCCCAACGCGCCCATCGACTCCTCGACGAAGGCAAACTTCAACAGGCGCAAGACTCCATTCAGGACGGATTTCGTCAATTCCCTGAAAGCATTGCTCTGCGGCAGGAACGCCTTCACCTCAACCTTCTTGCTGGCCAACCCGAACTCGCCGCGGCGGAAGCCCGCCAAATCTTACAAACCGACTCCTCCGCCCAACCCTACCGACTTCCCCTCCGTAACCCCTCCCCCGCCATCCGCTCTCTCGCCGTCCGCGCCTTCGCCCTCGATCCTCCCTCTCGCCCTTCACCCCTCAGCATCCTGAAAACCGCCCTGCGCGACTCCGATCCCACCGTTCGTCGCGAAGCGATCGAGGCCACCCGCATTCTCTCCCCCGCCCAAGCCTCCCCCCTCCTTCGCCAAGCGACGCAAGATTCTGATTGGCTCACCCGGGCCTCCGCCGCGCGCCTTCTCGGAGGTAGGGCTGATCCCAGCGCCATTCCCACTCTCTTCTCCATGCTCCAAGACAAAGACTCCTACGTCCGCCGCTTCGCCCGCCGCTCTCTTTTGGAGCTTTCCACCTCGGCCAAACCGGACGCCTACCTTCCCTCCCTCCAATCCCAAGACCGCACCACCCAAGTCGTCGCCGCCCTCGCCCTCGCCCGCCTCAACGATGGTCGTGGCCTCGACACTCTTTTGGCCGAAATCGGCAATCCCCTAGGGATCGAACGGATTGAATGCGTCAAATCGGCGGTTCGGATCCAAGATCCCCGCGTCCTTCCTGCGGTCCGCTCTGCCACCGCGGATTCAGATGCTCAAGTTCGTATGGTTGCCCTCATCGCGCTCGGCCTACTCAAGGACAAAGAGTCCGCTCCACTGATGAGAAAAATTGGCGGCGATCGATCTACTCCTCAAGAAGTACGGCTCGCCGCGGGCAAGGCACTAGAACTGCTCTCCCAACCTGCTGGAAAATAAAAGCCGGCCTCGGCCAGCTTCGCCTACGTTACTTCTGCGGTCCCAACTCTTCCTGCTCAAACACAATCAGATCGTCTAGCGCCCTCGCGAAATCCTCCATCCCCGTTGCCGGCATGATAATTCGATCCCGCCGACCCCCCACATCTTCCGTGAT
>LIBO01000238.1 GCA_001438005.1 Verrucomicrobia subdivision 6 bacterium BACL9 MAG-120507-bin52
CCCAAGTACTTTCCGTTGCGCCGCTCTTGGGACAGGCCATCTTGCGAATCCATGAAGGAGAATCGGTCTCCTCCCTTTTTGAGATTCGATCGGGCGTTAAGACGTAAGCAAAGCTTACTGACCCAGCACGTAAGCAAACATGAGAGGGGCGACAATCGTCGCGTCCGACTCAATGACAAATCGGGGCGTTTCGGTTCCCAGCTTGCCCCACGTAATTTTCTCATTTGGGACCGCCCCAGAGTACGATCCATAACTGGTCGTCGAATCACTAATTTGACAGAAGTAACCCCAAAGAGGGACGCCCGTTTTTTTCAAATCTTGATGGAGCATGGGCACGACACAGATCGGAAAATCCCCCGCAATGCCTCCCCCTATCTGAAAAAAGCCAATGGGTGACTTTTGGTTAGATTGATACCACTCGGAAAAAGCAATCATGTATTCCACTCCGCTTTTCACAATTTGCGCCGAACCGACACTTTTTTGAATACAGGCCGCGGCAAACATATTCCCCAAGGTGGAGTCCTCCCAACCTGGCACGACCATCGGAAGGTTCTTCTCGGCCGCTGCCATCATCCAGGAATCCTTGGGGTCAATTTCGTAATACTTTTTCAGAAGCCCTTTTTGCAAAACCTCATATAAATACTCATGCGGAAAACGACGCACTCCGTCCTTGTCATCCCGTTTCCACAACTCCATCACCGCACCTTCGATGCGGCGCATCGCTTCATGTTCGGGAATACATGTGTCGGTCACTCGGTTCAGGTGATCCTTCAGAAGTTTCTGCTCATCTTTCGCTGTCAAATGACGATACTCCGGGATCCTGCGATAGTGATCATGAGCGACTAAATTATAAACGTCCTCCTCCAGATTCGCGCCCGTGCAGCTGATCGCATGCACTTTTCCTTTTCGAATCATTTCCGCCAACGACAAGCCCAGCTCCGCCGTGCTCATCGCCCCAGCCAAAGTCACCAGCATGCGTCCACCGTCCGAAATGTGTTTGCGATAAGCTAAGGCAGCATCCTTAACAACCGAGGCATTAAAATGCCGATAATTGTGATCAATAAATTTTGAAACCGGTCCATCAGCCATGCGCGCTATTTACACCCTCCCGTCGAACAGTTGACAAGACTATTCCGAGTTTTTTCTATTTTTTTGAATTCGGGTGTGAGGATCAAAAAAAAGATCCAACGCCAAAAAAAGCGACTTCGCGTGCCGGGCAAACAAAATGCTGAGAAAGGGCGCAGGAACCACACATATGAAAAATAGAACCGTTGGGCTGATTTCGGTCGCCGTGCGTAGAATAAAATAGCTGGAGATGGACCCCAGCCCGATCACGCCGTAATTCACGCCCCAGATCGCCATGAGAAAATATCCCGGCTCCCGATCATAGGCATAACCACACTTGGGACATCCATCCAACGGAGCAAACCAATCGTCCAGCGATCGGACTTTAGCCATGGGCAGAAAGATGGGTCTTTCTCCACAGGTCGGGCATCTCAAGCCGAGGGCTCGATAGATATAGAGAAGCGCTTTTCTAACGGTGCGCGGATCATTGGCAATATTCATGCGCGATGATACGGGTGACCTGCCCGCCAACTTTCCAACCGGTAAATCTGTTCCAGTAAAACCACTAAGGCCAAATCATGGGAAAGAGTCTGCGGGCCCATGGCGCGCACCGCATGACACCGAGCGCGAAACCCTTTAGAAAATCCATTCGCTCCACCAATCATCCAAACCAATCTCGTGTGCCCGGCGCGCTCCAACTTCTCCCACTCGTTTTTCCACTCCTCCGTCGTGTGCGACTTTCCTTGAGGGTCAAGACAGATGGACCACCATCCCCTTTCACATTGGTTTATCAACTCATCCTCCACCTTAGCTTCTTCGCGAAGGTGGACACACTCAATCTGCGCATACCTCCCGATCCTTTTCTGAAACTCAGCCCCCGCTTCTTTGGCCCACCCGCTTGGACGCCCCACCAGGCAGACCCGATGTTTCATCCTAAGATCTTTTCCAACTCATCCACCCGGTTAGAAAAGATCTGGAGGGCAGCCTCAACCGGCACTGGACTTTCCATATCTACCCCCGCCAAACGCAGCGTCTCCAACGGAGGTCGGGAACCACCCGACCGAAGAAAAGTCAGGACACGATCTAAAGCCCCACTCTCCCCCGCCAGCACCCGAG
>LIBO01000239.1 GCA_001438005.1 Verrucomicrobia subdivision 6 bacterium BACL9 MAG-120507-bin52
CTCCACCGCCGCCTCCACCGCCGCCTCCACCCGCAGCGGTGTTGTTCCCCGAAGAAAGATCCGTTTCAAATGAGCTCTTCCCCGACCGCTTCAAACGCAGGTAATCCACCGTAAAAATTCTCGTCTCCATCCCCCGCACCCGAATCAATCCCCCATCCTCCTCCGCGTACGCCCCCAACGACTCCAAAATCGCCTCCATCGCCTTGTCCAACGTCAACCCCCGAAAATCCACCGTCACCGTTCCACTCACCTCCGGATCGGGCACAATGTTCAGCTGATTTAATCGGGCAAACAGCGCCAACGCATCCACCACCGGCAACCCCTTCGCCGTAAAGCTAAAGGTCGGCTCCTCTGCCGTCCCAGTCTGCCCCTGCCCCCTCCCCATCCGCAACATCTGGGCCAGCGTGCCCTTTTTCTTGCTTAACTCAGGCTCAACCATGTTGGGATTGATCATCACCAGATCCGGTGCCGGCACCTTTCCCATCGCCATCCCTGAGGCAACAAACTTCTCCCGCACAAAAGTGGTCAGCTCGTTCGCCTGCCAGAGAGTGAGAGGAAAAACCGTCAACCTACGCCAACCTTCTGATCCTGCGGCCGCTGACCCCGCCCTGATCTGAACCGTGTTCCAACCTGTTTTTTTCTGTCTCCGCCAACTCTCCACCTGTTGCAACACCTCCGCCTGCACCTCCGCGGGCATCGCTAAATCCCACTCGTACTGGAACTCCGGCCCCGGGAGATCTAATCGCCCCGCACGATTGGTGTGAACCGCCACAAATGGAACTGCTGTCCCTTGCACCGCTCCCGTTTTTTCCTCCGGCTGGCGGGAAGCGTCCGAAAGTTTTTTCCACTGCGGGTAATCAGGGTTTTGCGGATTCACCACCATCAACTCCACCAGCGCCCGGTCCTGCGCCGCCTCATCCCCCGAAGCCAACGCCTGAAAATAGGTCCTGCGTAAATCCTCCTCCAAGATCGCCTGATCCCCCCGACCCTTTTTCCAGCCCGGCCCCTTCGGACCATTCAAGGAAGTTTTACTGTTCAGATAATTTGTCCAAGCCGGCAGCGTCCGATCATCCACATCCACCGCCCACACACCCCCAGACAGGCAAAAACCCCCAGCCACCACCATGCGGATCACACTTCTCACTCCCTATGGTTCTACCGCCTTTTTGGGGGTTCCCATCAGTGAATCTAGGATCTTCTGGGGAAAACCTTGCAACAACTTGCTAGGATCCATCGATTTCTGCATATCCAAGACCTTTTGCAACTGCGCCTCCGCACTCCCCTCCGCCGCTTTTTTTTCGGTCGGCGGGGTCGCCGCCACTTTCACCCCCGCTTTCGTCGTGCGGATTTCACCCAACCGGACGACCCTCTCCCCCGCAGAATGCCGCAAGGTCACCGCATCTGGGGTGATGCTTTGCACAAAAAAAACACCCCACGGTTCCCCCTCCCGCACCATCCCGTCCGTCATCACCGCCACCCGCTTGTCCCCGTCCACCCACACCGCCAATAGCCCGCTGCCCTCCGGCACCTCCGGAACGGCCCCCTTGGAAACAGGTCCCTCTTTCTGTCCCTTGGTAACTTCCCGAAATAACTTCCTTTGCCCCTCCGCCCGATCCTCCGACACGATAAATTCCCACCGATCCAAGCCCGACCGAGTCACCGCCCGAAACACTTTTTCTGTGCCAATCTTCAGCTCCGGCTCCTTGCCCCCCTCCCGGCGTACCTCCCCCGTGAAAAAATTTCGCACCGGCTGCTTCCAAGCCTCCGGCGTCAAGCTCACCCCCAGATACAGTACCACCCCCACCCCTAAGCCACCCGAAACCCAAGGATTGTTGAGCGGGCTAGCCATCGGTTGGACACCGGAAAAATTCTAACTCCACTCTGGCCCGCATCTCCCCATTCACCGTCTGATCCACCTCCAAACGCCGAATGATGTGCGGCGACGCAATCGCGGAAAACTGGCGCAAGATCCGAAAGAGACGAACCTGGTCACTCTCCTCCACCTGACTGGAAATCTGCACCGGACTCACCAACTCCACCCCTAACCCGAATCGGTATAACCCCGGAATCTCCGCATGGATCAGCTCCTGCCCTCGCGGCTTCAGCTCCCCCTGCCACCCCTCCGCCTTCATCCATCCGGCAATCTGCTCCATCACCCCCTGCATCTGCTCGTCC
>LIBO01000240.1 GCA_001438005.1 Verrucomicrobia subdivision 6 bacterium BACL9 MAG-120507-bin52
AGCTCCCGCATCGCCAAAAAGTCGATCGGACGCGAAAAAGCCCCCGCGATCAGCGGCGGATCAAAGTGACTCAGGTGATTGCAGGCCAAAATCCACGGCCCAGCGGGAACTTGCCGCGTCCCCCGGACTTCGATTCGGCAAACGGGGGAAAGAATTCCCCGTAGAAGATTCACCACCGTCCAGTAAGGCAGATCGACCATTCCCTCTTTGTAGCTGATCCATCAATAGAACCCGAGCAATACCAAACCTTAAAGCTTTAGACCGATCGTTAGGTAGGGTTGCCTTTGCAAGGCAACCGATCGATCGGTGATCATTCAGTGCCCAGTCGGTTCGCTTGCAAAGCGAACCCTACCTAAGCGACGAAGTTCAAACCTCGGTAGGGCGGACCATCCTTGGTCCGCCGGTGGTGAGCTCGAGCTTTTCCGTTGCCAGCCGGCGCATCAGGGATGATGCGCCCTACCGAAGCTGAAAGCAGTAAACTGAGAACGGCGGTCCGATGCGTAGATCGGGCCCTACCTAAGCGACGAAGTTCAAACCTCGGTAGGGCGGACCATCCTTGGTCCGCCGGTGGTGAGCTCGAGCTTTGCCGTTGCCAGCCGGCGCATCAGGGATGATGCGCCCTACCGAAGCTGAAAGCAGTAAACTGAGAACGGCGGCCCGATGCGTAGATCGGGCCCAACCCACTAAAACAAAAACCCCCGGGACCTAATCACTGGTCCCAGGGGTTTTGTTTAAGAGTCTTGCTCTAAATAGTTTTTAGAAGCTGTAGACAACCTCAGCACCGGCATACTGGCAAGGTCCACCACTATTTGCCCCGCTAGGCTGAACATAACCACCATTAGGAGATTGTATGTTGCTACCCCAATCTAGGCGGTACTCCACACGAATCAACATATTGTCGATCACGTTAAAACCCGCCGTGATGGTGTACTCCCACCAATTGTTTCCAGTTTGATGGCTTGAGGATATGGGGCCAACACCATTAATGCTTCCTCCAGAAGTTGTGGTTCCGGTTCCCTGAGAACCGAATTTGGCCGAATTGTTGGAACCGAGGTACTCCCCGCGGCTCGCCAAGTAGAACCAGTCGTTAAACTGATACTTGGCGTACGCACCAGCCCCATAATAAGTGCTGGCCAGATTATAAGACCCATCACCACTGAGGGTTGTAAATGGCGCAATTTGAACATTTGCCCCATTCACCGAGAAATCACCATTGGTGATTCCGAGCAAACCTTGGACCGCAAACAGTAGTTTGCCGTCAGCGAATTTCGGCACCCAGTTTCCCCACGAATTATAAATAATGTTGTAGGCAGATTGGGTCACTGTTCCCAGTGGTTGACCGTTCAACGTGGCAGTTCCACCAGTATTGGTCGGAATGGTTGAATCAAGAGTACCCGTCGCAGTGTTATTGTCTGCCCCAGTGCTGTACTGGAAGTTGTTACTCCAGTTCGCATTGCCGCCAGGAGCGGTGATGTTCAACGCGGCGAGAAGGGCCACACCGTCCCCAGCATTGGGATTAAGAGTGGTGTTGTTATCGGTGTTCGAGCCGTTCACTACACCCAACTTGGCATCGATGTAATCGTCAAATTTGTAGGACGACAACAATCCCGTGTAGTAGAGAGGCATCTGGTTGAAGAGAATGCCGTAGGTGGTGTTCATGTTGGCGGGACGCTCGATCACTTCGTAACCGAGAATCGAAACGAACTTACCAGCCTTAAAGTCCCACCCGTTTCCCACAGGGGCACGGATTGAAACATAGGCCTGCTCCAAGAAGAGGGAGTTTGAATTGCTGTCGGAGTTATTCGGTCCCCCTGTACCAGCCGTAGTCCCTCCAAAGGTGGAGTTGGAGTTAGGATACGCACGATCAGCTAGATAGTTTGCATCTTCACCAATCATCACGTCCGCACGGAATCCAGCCTGAGCTTTGTTTTCCGAGGTCAATGCTTTTTCCAGCGCGATTTTTACAGCATAAAGCTGGAAATCACCGCGTTGGGCGGTGTCGGAACCAAAGCGGGAGTCTACCGTCGACTTATCTCCCGATCCGGTAAAGTTGTAGCTGTAACCAGTATCAACGTATCCGCTGAGCTTGACGCCCTTCTGGGCGGTCTCAACGAAGTTATTCTGAACCATCTTTTTAGTATCTTGAGCGGATGCTTCC
>LIBO01000241.1 GCA_001438005.1 Verrucomicrobia subdivision 6 bacterium BACL9 MAG-120507-bin52
CTTTCGAAAAAGTTAGGCGTCCCCATCCATTCTCACCCTAGCCCCCAATTCCTTGTTCCTCGGACTGAGTTCGCCACATGGGCATCTGGAAAAAAGCATCTCCTCATGGAAACGCACTACCGAAGACTCCGAACTGAACGAAATATTCTCATGACCCCCCAAGGTCAGCCCGAAGGTGGCGACTGGAACCTCGACGATCAAAACCGCCGCACCTTCCGCGAATTTGCTAAGGAAAAACCCAAGGTTCCTCCGCTCCCGCCACCCGTCAAGGATCCGATTGTTCAGGAAGTTGCCGCCGACGTCAGTAAACTTTTCCCTCAGCACCCCGGCCAAGCCGCCAATCTCTGGGTTCCCACCACCCGTGAAGGCGCCTTGGATTGGCTCAAACTTTTTCTTCGTCAACGTCTGGAAAAGTTCGGCCCTTGGGAAGACACCATGGTGGATGGCGAAACGATCCTCTTCCACTCCGTGCTCTCGCCTCTTCTGAATTTGGGACTCCTCACTCCGCTCGAATGCATCCAAGGCGCGGAAAAAGCCTACCGCGACGGTAAAGCCCCCCTCAACTCGGTCGAGGGATTCATCCGCCAAATCCTCGGCTGGCGGGAGTTTATCCACGGCATCTACTGGCTCAAAATGCCCGAGTACCGAGAGGTCAACTTCCTCGGGGCGGATCGCCCCCTGCCCAAGTGGGCCTATACGGGCGAGACGGAAATGCGTTGCGTCTCCCAGGCGATTCACGGTGCGGTCGATCACGCCTACAATCATCATATTCAACGCCTGATGGTTCTCGGAAACTACTTCCTTCTCGGTGGGTATGAACCCAAAGCCGTTCTCCGCTGGTACACCGAAATGTACCTCGACGCGTACGACTGGGTCATGGTTCCGAACGTTCTGGGAATGATTCTCTTTGCCGATGGCGGGTTCTTTGCCACGAAACCGTACGCCGCCGGAGCCGCCTATCAGGACAAGATGGGTAACCACTGCGCCTCGTGCCGCTTCGATCCCAAGAAAAAAGACGGGCCGGATGCTTGCCCCTTCCATTCGCTCTACTGGAACTTCTTTGGCCAACACGCGAAGCTCTTTGGCAAGAACCCCAGAATCGGTATGATGGTAAAAATATGGGAGAAAAAACCCAGCGCGGAGCAGAAGGAAATTCGTCAAAGAGCCCAGCGCTTCCTCGACGCGCAGTAGCAGACTCCCCCCTCCGCCAGCTCCTCATTCCCGCTGCCCTCCTCGCCGGATTCATTCTCGGCATATTTTTTGGACGCCCTCTTTTTTTCTCCTCTCCCTCAGAGCCTTTCAACGAGAACACCCCTTCTCCTCCCCCCCTCACAACGAATCCCAAGCCGAAGAATCTCCCAACCCAAACATCCGCCACCACCCAAAAGGCCAAGCAGGAACCGAAATGGGATGAGAAGACGATCCGATCGCTTCCCCTTACTGAGATTCGAGCCCGCCTCGCCCAGCTCTCGAGCTGGACACCAGGCGCGGTGGCCGACCAGACCGAGCGCTGGCTGGTCCAGCGTTGGGCCGTTCTCGAACCCAAGCTCGCTTGCGAATATGCCTACACTGCCGCTCTGCAAGGCGCCGACGAAAATCTTCTCCTCGATGCGGTCACCATCTGGGCCAACCGCACCCCTGCGGAAGCCGCCCGCTGGGCAGGAAATCTGGGTTCACCGTCCCTGCGCGACGCCACCATCCGCACCGCCTACTCCATTTGGGCTAAGAAGGATTCCTCCGCCGCCGCGAAAAGTATCTCCTCTCTCCGCCCCGCCTCCGCTCGCGGCATTGCCAGTGCCGCCACCGCGCCTCCGCATGCGGGAAAGAATTTCGCCAATGCCATGCAGTGGGCACGATCCCTGCCCGGCCCGATTCGGGAAAAAACATTAGATGCGATCCTGGGGGAGTGGACGCGACGGGACCCTGCGGGGGCGGCTGGCTGGTTGATCCAACAACCCGGGGATGTTCAGTGGGCTCTGATTTCTAAATTAGCCAGAGACTGGGTAAGAAAAGATCCCCAATCCGCACTCGCCTGGGGCTTGGGACAATCCACCGAGATGGCACTGGGCTCAAAATTGGCCTTAGGTCCTGTCCAGAGAAAGTTTTTTGAAGCCGCCCTCGGTGCATTCATCGGCACCGATCCTCAAGGTGCGGC
>LIBO01000242.1 GCA_001438005.1 Verrucomicrobia subdivision 6 bacterium BACL9 MAG-120507-bin52
GTGACCAACAATCATCTTCTCATCCCCAGTCTTGGTGATCGTGCCCCCCGTCACGTTGAGCGACCCCGTGCCACCCTCGCGGCCGATGACAAAATCACGCCCGGTGTTGAGTACCGCGCTACCGCTTAGGTTAAGAGTCCCGTTTCCTCCACCGCCTTGTCCCACGTAGAAATCGTGGTTCAGCGTGACCGTACCGCCGCTCTGGGTGAGAGTGCCAGTGCCATTGTCACGGCCGACAAACGTCTGATCCCCACCGGTCTTGGTCAGCGAGCCTCCGGACATGGTCATCGTGCCGGTGCCGCGATTGTTCCCGATAAAGATTTTATTGTTCACCGTCATGGTGCCGCTTTCGAGATTCAGAGCTCCTTGGCTTCCTGTGGAGTCGCCAAAATACAGCTCACCGGAAACCGCAAAAGTTCCAGTGGTGTTCACATTCATTGTTGCGATCCGGTTATCGCCCCATGCCGCGACCAGGAGATTGCCCGTCGCGCTCAGGGAGCCTGTGCCTTGGCCATAGCCGCTGATGCCCCCTGCTGAAGCCGTGTTCGCGAGATTGTAGACCCCGTTCTCCACCCACATCCAACTGCCCCCACCCGTGCCGGCGGTTCCGGCGAGGTGATCAATCCGACTTCCGTTCCTTATGACGATGTCATTGGGGGTAACGGAAAGATTTCCGTTGATGGTAGCGGTATTACCCGACGTGTTGTTAACGATGGCATTCTCTCCCGTCGGGACGGCGCCGCCGGACCAGTTACTCCCCGTATTCCAATCGGTGCTAGTTACGCCAGTCCAATCGGCGGCATTGGCGGCGGAGAGGCCGAACGAGGCGACTAAGGCAGTGAGGATGCGTGTAGTGAATTTCTTTAAGTTTTGTTTCATGCAAGAAATATGCCACGCCCACACCTCTCCCGCTATTGCTCTTTCGGGTACAATTATGTTATTGAGATTAATATTCCATATATAATTGTTCAACAATGACTTATAAAAAAATGCGGCTAAATTCCGATCAAATTCACCTCTGTCCACAACCTTTGGGTCTACTGGGCTGGGGTGATGGACTTCTGATAGAGGCGTGTTTGCTGGATCGCAGGTTTCATGGCTGAGGCTTCAAAATTTTCCGTTTTATACGCCTGAATCTTTTTTACGATTTCCGATATTGAATCAGTGAATGGACTTAGAACGGGAAGATCTTTTTTACCCCGATACAGCCCCCACATCCCACCTTGGCCCCTCATCGCGACTTTATAACTCCATACCGTCCACGAAATTTCCTTCTCATCCAAGGCATCCAAGACCCGCGTCATCATCTCCTGACTGGAGTGGGGCTCAATATTCAACTCCCCCACAAAAAAAGGAACATTTCGCCGGGAGCGGGCGTATCCGATTTTCGCAATCAGATTTTCCACCGGACCCCAGTGATCTCGCACCTGCTTGGCCCCAAAGTTGTAGTGGTGCTGAGAAAAGATCACCTGCTTCCAACCCGCAACTTCCGGATAGGGCATCCCCGCAATCCCCTTGTACCCATCCGCAATCATCACCGGTTTCTCTGCAGCCACCTCCCTGACCGCCCGCCAGAGCCGATCATAGACGAGATAGAGTGTCGACTCATTCGGAGCCCCCATCGGCTCATTCATCAGGTCGAACGCCGCTACCTCAGGTGCGTTCCCATACCGGGAGGCAACTTTTTTCCAAACCAGCTCACACTCGGCTACTTTTTTTGAATCCTTAAAAAGCTGATCCTCATCCGATTTTCCCGTGTGGTGCTGGCCACTTTGACGACCCGGAGTCCCATGCAGATCCAAAATCAGATAGACGCCAGTTTCCCTCGCCCAAGTCACGGCCTGATCAATTCGCGGGACAAGGCCGTCGGGCGCATCCAAGGAGTCGTGCAAGAAAGGCAGGCGGACGCAATTCAGCCCAAGCTCCTTGACGCGGACAAAATCCTCCCGCGTAATCCAGCAATCCCGCCACGCTTTCCGAATCTGGAGAACCCCCTCCTCCCCAAAGCGCTGACGAAATGTATCCCACAGGCTCGAGTGGTCGATCACCTTGGAAAACGAGGAGCCCGCGGGAGGAACCCCCTCCACCGGCATCATCCAGATCTCCTCCACCAGCCAACTGCCGAAATTCACCCCCCGCAATGCGATCGG
>LIBO01000243.1 GCA_001438005.1 Verrucomicrobia subdivision 6 bacterium BACL9 MAG-120507-bin52
GGGTATCTACTTGGCCTCTTTGGTCGGCCTTCTCATGACCTTCGTGGTTTTGCTCATCACGAACTACTACACCTCCACCCACTACTCCCCCGTTCGTAATATCGCCAAAGCCTCCGAAACCGGCCACGCCACCAACATCATCGCGGGTCTCGCCATTGGCTCTCACGCCACCGCCCTCCCCGTCGGTTTCATCGGAATCGCTATTCTCCTCAGCTACCACTTTGCCGGTCTCTACGGCATTGCCATCGCTGTCATGGCCATGCTCTCCATGGCCGGAATCGTCATCTCTCTTGATGCCTTCGGCCCCATCACCGATAACGCGGGCGGCATCGCCGTTATGTCCGGTATGCCCAAATCAATTCGGGAACGAACCGATGAGCTCGATGCGGTCGGGAACACCATGAAAGCTGTGACCAAAGGATACGCCATCGCCTCCGCCGGCCTCGCTTCTCTCGTACTTTTCGGCACCTACGTCCAGGAGCTTAAGGTCCACTTCGCCGCTCTTGGAACCGCCATGCCCAGCTTGGAGTTCTCTCTCACCGAGCCCAAAGTCATCATCGGCCTCTTTATCGGCGGTCTTCTTCCTTTTGTCTTCACCGCCCGCTCGATGGACGCCGTCGGCGTGGCTGCAGGAGCCGTTGTGCGTGAGGTCCGCCGCCAACTGGCCGCCAAGCCCGGCATTCTCTTGGGCACCGACAAGCCCGACTACGGAACCTGCGTCGATATCGTCACCAAGGCCGCCCTTCGCCAGATGATCATCCCCGCACTTCTCCCCATCGTCTTCGTCGTTGGCGTCGCCGCTATTCCAGGACTCGGACCCGTTGTCCTCGGCGGGGTGCTCGTCGGCACCATCGTTACCGGCCTTTTTGTCGCCATCGCTATGACCTCCTCGGGTGGCGCTTGGGATAATGCCAAAAAATATATCGAAGAAGGAAACTATGGGGGCAAGGGTTCGCCCGCCCATGCCGCCGCCGTCACGGGAGATACGGTCGGCGATCCTTACAAAGATACCGCCGGCCCCGCGATCAATCCGATGATCAAAGTCGTCAATATCGTCGCCATCCTCATCATCCCCATTTTCTTTTAAGCCACCGATCCCACGGTCTCCTCCGTAATCGGCGGCACTTTCCTGCCGGTCAAAACTCGCCCAACCACATGGGCGCACGCCGCTAATACCAGCACCACCAACAGGAGAAAGAATCCCGTTATCCCCGCATTCACCCCCTGCGCCGCGGCCAACTTCGTCTGCCCCAAATCCGCTGCCCTCTGCATTCCCGCCAGAAATCCCAATCGCGGGTCGGCACTAAATATTTTCATCCACCCCGCTGAAAAAGTCACCACCACCAACCAGCTCAACGGCAGAAGCGTCACCCACGCCCATCGTGCCCTTCCCATCTTCACCAATACCGTCGTCGCTAAACTCAAGGCCATGACCGCGAGCAGCTGATTCGCTACCCCAAAAATCGGCCAAAGACTGTTAATCCCACCCTGCGGATCCATCACCCCTTGAATCAGAAACCAACCCCAACCCCCCACAAACAGAAGACTCCCCAACGAACTCCCCCAAATCGATTTCACCTCCCCCAATGGCTTCCACACCCATCCCAAAACCTCCTGCACCAAAAATCTTCCAATCCGTGTACCCGCATCGATCGTTGTTAAGATAAAGAGCGCCTCAAACATAATGGCGAAGTGGTACCACAATGCCATTCCTCCCCCGCCCGTTTGCCCAGCCGAGCGGGCAAAGATCTGGGCCATACCCACCGCAAACGTCGGCGCTCCCCCAGTTCGACCAATCATCGTCTTTTCACCCACCGACTCCGCTAAATCTGCCATCTGTTTTTCCGTCACCGGAAAACCCAGCGAGGTCACCTGCTCCACCACCGCCGCCGCCTCTCCCCGTATGTTCATCGCCAAGTACTCCCCCGGTGGCATGGCACAGGCCGCCACCAGTGCCAGCACCCCCACGCACATCTCCGTAATCATCGCCCCATAACCTACCATTCGAATATCCGCCTCACTCGCCAGCAACTTCGGGGTCGTCCCCGAAGCCACCAAGCAGTGAAACCCACTCACCGCTCCACAGGCAATCGTGATGAAACAAAACGGAAAAACGGGACCGG
>LIBO01000244.1 GCA_001438005.1 Verrucomicrobia subdivision 6 bacterium BACL9 MAG-120507-bin52
AACCATTCGCGCTGCCCCCACCTCACCTGGAATTTTTAAGACGGAAATCTCTGTCCCAGAGATAATGCCACGCAAGGCACGTACGAAAGATTGCCGATAAAATCCGTTTTGAAAAAGCCCTCCCGTCAAAGCCCAGCGCGGTCGCCTTACCCCCACCCTCTTTGCCAACTCCCCCGCCATCTCCGCTAGCTCCAAGGCACTCGCTCGTACGACACGGCACGCCAGTGGGTCCCTCCTCTCGGCCGCCCTCAAAATTCCAGGCGCAAATCCCGCCAGCCACTCCTTACCATGTCCCCGATAAACCTCCCGCACCAAGTGATCTAAGTCCCCGGCTCCGCTGTGCGCCATCAAAGTCGCCGCAAGAGCAGGAGCCTTTCCTTCACGATCTCGTTCCCGCAGTACCGCCCGAATCGCCCGTTGAGCCAAATCATATCCACTGCCCGCATCTCCCAAAATATGCCCATGCCCCCCCGCACCATATTTTCTCCCCTTTACCCTCCCCACCACATTGCTCCCCGTACCCGCAATCACCAAAAATCCATCCTCCACTCCCCAAGCCGCACCAAGGGCCGAGTCCGTATCCTGTCCAACGACCACCTTCGTCGCCCTCGGCCACACCTGACGCAAAACTCCTCGCGCCATATCCATCTCTTTCTTGCCCCTCGCCCCAGCAAAGGCCGCCCCAATCGCACTTGGAACCTGCGGCAACTTTCTCGCTACTTCGCGCAGCACTTTCCTCAATCCATCTCTGCCCACCAACATGACATTAGATCCCCCGACGACCCCGCCCGCCAACTTTTGCCCCCGCGGACGCAACAAAATCCAGGACGTTTTCGTCCCTCCACCCTCGATCCCAAGGATCGACCCCTCTTCTTTCGCGTTGCCCTGCTTCACTCTAGCCCCAAAATGCACTTCTTATGGAAAAGCCGCCATGGAAAAACCTCGTCCCCTGCGTGCTCTTCTATGCCCTCATCCTTAGCGTCTCCGCGTTGCCTTCGACCCGCCTGCAAAAGATCGACTCCTTTTTTTCCCTGCCCAATGACAAGGTCATGCACCTCAGCGTCTACACCGTTTTCGGCTTTCTTCTCGGTGCACTTCCCTATCCCTCGGTTGCCCTCGGCATGACCGGCTCACTCCTTGGTGCCCTCGATGAACAAAGCCAACGGCTCGCCCCCGGCCGCGAGGTCTCCGTCCGCGACTGGCTGGCCGATATCCTTGGCATCTCCCTCGGTCTCGCCCTGCGCCGCCGCTCACGGTGAAATCCACTCCCGCCCAACGATACGCGCAGCTTCTTTCGGAAGTGCGCCGACACGACCACCTGTACTATGTCCAAGCCCAACCCGAAATTTCCGATGCCGCTTACGATCGCCTCTACCGCGAGCTCCTCGACCTCGAAACCGCCCACCCCAAACTCGTCGACGAAAACTCCCCCACCCAAAAAGTCGGTGGCGCACCCCTGGCGTCCTTTCGCACCGTCCCCCATGCCATTCGGATGCAAAGCCTCAACAACACCTACAGTGAAGTTGAACTTACCGAATTTTTGGATCGGGTGGAAAAAAATCTTCACGGCCAAGACGCCGACTATGTCATCGAGCCCAAGATCGATGGTCTCGCCGTTAGCCTTCGCTACGAAAAGGGCCGCCTCATCCAAGGCCTGACCCGCGGAGACGGAGAACGAGGGGACGACATCACGGAAAACCTCAAAACAATTCGCAATCTTCCTCTGGCCATCGCCCAGCTCCCCCCGCTGATCGAGTTCCGGGGTGAAGTTTATCTTCCCGAACCCGCCTTCGCCGCCCTCAACCAATCCCGCCAGAAAAAAGGGGAGCCCCTTTTTGCCAATCCGCGCAACGCCGCCGCCGGCACGCTGAAACTTCTCGATTCTCGCGAAGTCGCCAAGCGCCCCCTTGCCATCTGCCTCTATGGGCTGGGCGAGGCCGTCGGCCTGACGCTCACCACCCAAGTCGCCCTGCATCGCCAGATTCTTGACTGGGGTCTGCCCGGCCACGACTGGTTTCGCCACGTTCGCACGTCGGCCGAAGTCCTCCGCGCCGTGCGAGAACTGGACCAAGCCCGGACCAAGTTTTCCTTCGCCACCGACGGCGCCGTCATCAAAGTGAA
>LIBO01000245.1 GCA_001438005.1 Verrucomicrobia subdivision 6 bacterium BACL9 MAG-120507-bin52
GTTATCGCCCTCAACTCGGGGGGGGAGGGGAAAGGCAGTGGGCGAGGGTTGCCGGGGCTTTCCTTGATGGATGCGCTACGGGCTTGTGCGCCTTGTTTGCGGGGATTTGGGGGGCACGATGCGGCGGCGGGGATAGCGATTGAGGCGGGACGAGTGGCCGAATTTCAAAAACTTCTACAGGAGTGGCTGCGGGCCTTTGTGAAGCCAGAGGTATTCGAGAAGACTTTACCCATCGATATCTCCCTAAGTCCGAATCACCTTACCCCAGAAATGGCCAAAGCTTTGGCGGAACTAGCCCCTTTTGGTAAAGGAAACCCCGAACCGACGTTGCGATTGGATCAGGTGGAGTTTGTCGGGCAGCCGAAAATCTTTGCCGAACGACATTTAAAATTTCGAGCGGTGGCGGGTGGGAAAAAGTTTGAGGTAGTCGGGTTTGATTTTGCGAGGAGAGTCCCCGATCGGGCTGGCTTCAGCCTGGCGGGCTCGTGGGAGTGGGATGAATATACGGATGGACCCCGGTGGCGAATGACGGCTTGGCAGTAGCGCCGGAAGTCGCTCGTTGGGTGCGGGCGGCCACCACCTTAGCGGCCAAGCTGGAGCTGGCGGGTCCGGAGCAGCTGGTTTCCTACTTGCCGCGAAGACATGAGGATCGTCGGCAAGGTTGGCATCCTTCGATGGGCTTGCCGGAGGGGCCGGTCAACTTTCAGGGGGTGGTGACGCGGTCGAAGCTGAATCGTTGGCGGGGAAGAAAGTGCAGTGTGGAGATTGATTTAGAGGTGATTTCAAAAGGGCTGGAGACGGGGGATCGAGTGCGGATTCTTTTTTATCACCTTCCCTTTATGGCTCGGGCCTTTCCGGAGGGTAAGCGAGTGGCGGTCTATGGTCGATTGGAGGAGAAGAGTGGTATTTTGCGAACGATTCACCCCGAGACGGAGACGATTGAGGAGGGAAAAGAGGAGAATATTCATTTGGATCGTGTCGTTCCGGTCTACCCATTAATTGCGGGACTGAACCAACGAAGAGTCCGCTCCACTCTCTATCACTATTTAAGGAACTGCTGGCCTCAGGTGGAGGAGGCTTTTCCCGCGTGCGAGGGCATGCCGAGCCGGGAGGAGTCATGGCGGATCTATCATTTTCCATCCTCCTTGCCTGAGGTGGAGGTGGCTCGGCGCAGGTTAGCCTGGGAGGAGCTGGTGGCCTCGCGGTTTGGCGTGCTGGTCCGCAGAGCAGCCCGTGAGGCTATTCGGGTGGAGAGGCCGGAGAAGGTTCGGGATTTGATCGGGCCTTGGCTGGCGAACCTACCTTTCTCGATGACGGCCGACCAGAAAACGGCTTGCGGGGAAATCGATGCGGATTTGCGGTTAGGGCGCCCGATGCATCGACTCCTGCAGGGAGATGTGGGTTCAGGCAAAACTTTGGTCGCCGCCCACGCTCTTTTGCGTGCACTGGAGCATGGCTCCCATGTGGCTTTGATGGCACCGACGACTTTGCTAGTGGAGCAACATGCGGCGGCTTTGCGGAAACTTCTGCCGCCCCGGATGCTGGAGATCGTCACGTGGACTTCCGACTCGAAACCGGGTCCAGTGGGTTTGTTTCCGAGGATTACCATCGGAACCCACGCGCTCTTTGCGGCGAAGGCAAGGTTGGCTCGGTTATCCCTCTGTGTGATTGATGAGCAGCAAAGATTTGGGGTGAAGCAGCGGGCGGCTTTTTTAGCGAAAGGGGAGCGACCGGACTTACTGGTACTGACAGCCACACCGATCCCAAGAACGTACGATCTCCTGATGAACGGGGATTTGGATAAGTCCTACTTGCGGGAGATGCCGCCTGGGCGTGGGGAGGTGAAGACGTATGTGAGAGAGGCGGAGGCGGAGGAAAAGATATGGGCACATTTGCAGGACCGGATTCAAGTGGGAGACCGGGCTTATGTCGTCGTGCCGAGATTAGGGGAGGAGGTGCAAGATCCCGCGGATGAGGCTTCGGTTAAAAGAACGTACGACTTTTTGGTGACACGGTTTGGTAGTCGGCGAGTTGCCCTGCTGCACGGCAAGATGAAGGAGCAAGAGAAGCTGCGGATTTTGGATGGTTTCCGGAAAGGGGAAA
>LIBO01000246.1 GCA_001438005.1 Verrucomicrobia subdivision 6 bacterium BACL9 MAG-120507-bin52
ACCTTGCGTAACCCCGAAAAAAAACTTTAGTCATCACCTTGTTTACGGTAATAATGTTATTGGAAGATTTAAACATATCGCAAATATACATCATGTGATCGCGGATGTAAAAGGAGATGGGTAGGACAATCCCGACAAAGCGTATAAAAGGCTCAATGATCCTCAATTGCCTGCCTTGGGGGAAGACACCATGATGCGATCCCACTGGGTTCTGGTGAACCGCGTATCCGGGTTGCAGGTTCCCGGTTCCGGCGGCTACACCCGAAACGGCCCAGCCCCCGATTTTGGGAGCCCCGCGGAAACCGAGGCTCCCGTCCGCGTATGGGCCTCGCGAGGTATGACCGAATAACTTTCGAGTTAGTCGGGAGCCGAACGGGGCTTTGCTGGCTTGTTCACCGGGTTGAGTGGAGGCCGGCCCCGGAGAACCTCGGCGACGTTGCCTGCGCAAATGAGACGTGCTTGCTGGCGGCTCTCGACGGTGCCGCCGCCCACATGCGGGGAAAAAACAACGTTTCTTTGCGCTAGGAGACCGGGATGAATCTCCGGTTCGTTTTCGGCGACATCCATGCCGGCGCCGCCGAGGTGACCGCTGGCCAGCGCGGCGGCGAGGGCGCTTTCATCGACCACCGGACCGCGCGCCATGTTGAGCACGATGGCCCCGCGTTTCATGAGCGCGATGCTCGGCGCGCGGAGAAGATGGCGGGTCCGGGGCAGCAGCGGCACATGCAGGCTGACGACATCCGACTCCGCGAGCAGGGCTTCCAGCGGGCGGTCACGCGGGTCGTCGTGCCTCTTGGCGTCGTGAAAAACAATCCGCATGCCAAAGGCCTCGGCCCGCCTGGCCACCGCGCGCCCGATCTGGCCGAAGCCGACGATGCCGATGGTTTTTCCCTCGAGCAGCATGCCATCCCATGGTCCCGGCTGGAATCCGTCCTTCGCCCACCGGCCGGAGCGCACGTAGGCATCGGCTTCGGGCACGCGGCGGGCCACGGCCAGCAGGAGCGCCATGGTGTGATCGGCAGCCGATTCGGCAAAAACGCCCGGGCAATTCGAGCCCCAAACGCCCGCCTCATCGAGCGCGGCGATGTCGAGGTTGTTGTAGCCGATGGCGACGTTGGCCACGATTTTGAGTTTCGGCGCGGCGGCGAGCAACTCGCGGTCCACCGTGAGTTCATGCTGGTTGATGATCGCGTCGAGTTCCGGCGCGAGCGCCAGGACTTCCTCGCGGCTGCACATCGGTCCGCCTGGGGGGCCCTTGAGGATTTCGGCGAGGCCAAGGAGCGGCTCAAGATGGTCGTCGGGGACCGAGTTGGTGATGAGGACTTTAGGTTTCATGTGAAGAAGATCCGAGCTGCGGGTTTCAGCGCACCACGCGACCCGAGGCGCTCCCGCCCATCAATGCCTCGACTTCGGCGCGGGATGAGAAATTGAAGTCGCCCTCGATCGAATGGGCCAGACACGAGGCGGCAGCGGCGAAGCGGATGGCGGTTTGCGGCGCGGCCAGCTCCGGCGTGTTGAGAGCATAGACGAGGCCCGCACCAAAGCTGTCGCCGCCTCCCACGCGATCGACGATGTTGCGGATTTCGTAGGGCGCGTATTCCTCGTTTTTCAAAGGCGCGAAACAGGCGCGGTCCGACGAGGTGTCATAAAGCATCGCACCCCAGTTGTTGTGCGAGGCGGAGATGCTCTCGCGCAGGGTGACGGCCACCTTGGTGATGTTGGGGAAGAGGCGGACGATCTCGCGCGCGACTTCCGGGTAGCGGTCAACGGCGAGGCTGCCGCCTTCGATGTCGCTGCCCTCGGCGTGGATGCCGAGCACGTCGGCGGCATCCTCTTCGTTGGCGATGCAGACATCCACGTGCGGCAGGATTGCGGTCAGGCAGCGCCGGGCGAGATCGGTGGCCTTGGTGCCGGGCTCCCAGTCCCAGAGCTTCTTGCGGAAGTTGAGGTCGCAGGAAACCGTGAGTCCGGCGGTCTGGGCCGCCTGGACGGCGGCGAGCGTGGACTGGAAGGCGTTCTCCGACAGGGCCGGGGTGATGCCGGTGGTGTGGAGCCAGCAAGCGTCGGCCACGATGGCTGTCCAGTTGAAGTCCGCGG
>LIBO01000247.1 GCA_001438005.1 Verrucomicrobia subdivision 6 bacterium BACL9 MAG-120507-bin52
TCAGTGGATCGGTGAAAGCATCAAAGCCGATCTCTTTATCGCCCCCTCCACCAATCTCATCGCGGGAGCCCTCGAGCCTCTCGACCCCGAAGCTGAGACTCTCGCCCTCGCCACCCCGGGAGTCCGAGCCGTCGGCACCTACCGTGAAATCCGCCTCTTCCTTAATGGACTGCCGTGCAAACTCGCCGCCTGCCGCCTCGAAATTTTGCGCGTCTACAACCCCTTAACCTTTCTCTCCACCCTTCCGGGCGATCCTTATGAGCGGTGTCAAAAAGGAGACTTCGCCATCGTCTCCGAAAATTTCGCCCGCCGCCGCCAACTGAAACTCAACGACACGGTTCTTCTGCCTACCCCCACCGGCCAACACCCCATCCGCGTCGCCGCCATCTTTCGCGACTACACCTCTGAGTCCGGCATCATCCTGCTGGACCGCACCACCTACCGTCGCCTGACCCAGGACCCCAGCCTGACCAGCCTCGCCATCCATCTGGAACCAGGAATCTCACCCAACACCGTCGGCGACTCCCTTCGCGAACAGCTTCGCCCTCGCGGCGAATTTCTCATTTACTCTCAAGCCGGGCTGCGGGACGAGGCCCTTCGGATCTTTGACCGCTCTTTTGCCGTCACTGCCCTTCTTCGCACCCTTGCTATTGCCGTCGCCGCCCTCGGGGTCACTCTCTCCCTCACCGCCTTGGGCATCGAACGAACTCGGGAGATCGGCATTCTACGTGCCACCGGCGCCTCTCGTGGCCAGATTCTTCGAACCATTATGACCGAGTCCGCCTACCTCGGTGCCACGGGGATTCTCCTCGGCCTCATCACCGGTTTCGCCGTCGCCCTCGTTCTGATGCAGGTCATCAACCGCGCCTTTTTCGGCTGGACGATCGATTGGCACACCCCTTACCAGTCCATCTTCGGGATCGGACTCGGTATGATGATCGCCTGCCTCCTTGCCTCCCTCCCCCCGCTTGGCGAGCTTCCCGCCTCTCCCCGCCGAGGCTCTCCGCTCCGAATGAAAAAACTCCTTCCTGTTCTCCTCTGCATCATCGGAACCGCCAGCCTTAATGCGGCCGACTCTTGGGCCCGCGCCCTCTCCCCCCGAGTTTGGTCTTTCCCTCGGGACCACGGAGCCCATCCCGAATTCAAAACCGAATGGTGGTACTTCACGGGTAATTTGGAGGACCCCAACCACCACCCTTTCGGCTATGAACTGACCTTCTTTCGCCACGGTCTGCAAACTACACCCACCCAACCCAACTCCGCCTGGTCGATCCGTGACATCGCCTTCGCCCACCTTGCCGTGACCGATGTCCGAGCCCGAAAATTCCTCTTTTCCGAAAAACTCAGTCGCGGCGCCCTTGGTGAGGTAGAAATCTCCCAAAAAGACATGCAAGTTCGGCTTGCCGATTGGAAACTCAATCGTCAACCCGACTCGACGATGACCCTGAGTGCAACCGACCCCACTGCCAAAATTGGATTAACTCTCTCCTGCCAACCTTTAAAGCCGCTGACCTTGCAAGGCAATAAAGGCCTCAGCCGGAAATCCGCGACCCCGGGCAATGCCAGCCACTACTACTCCTTCACTCGGCTTGAAACCAAAGGCCAGCTTGAAATCGATGGCAAAAAAATTCCGGTCACGGGACTCTCTTGGTTCGATCACGAATTCTCCACCTCGGCCTTGGCCGAAAATCAAGAGGGGTGGGACTGGTTTTGCCTTCAATTCGACTCCGGCGAGGAGCTGATGCTCTATCGGATGCGCAACCCAGGCAATCAGACCGATCCCGCATCTTCGGGTACTTGGATCCCTGTCCAAGGCCCCTCCTCTTCCCTTCAATCCTCCGACTTCACCATCACCCCAATCGATACGTGGAAAACCACATCTGGCGCCACCTACCCCTCGGGTTGGAAAATAACTGTTCCCTCTCTCCAGCTTTCCGGAGAAGTTCAGCCTCTGCTCCTCGATCAAGAGCTCCAACTCAAACGCACCGCCAAGATTCGCTACTGGGAGGGTGCGTGTTCGTTCACGGGCACTCAAAAGGGGAAACCTCTTGCTGGCCGCGGGTATACTGAACTTACTGGATATGCGT
>LIBO01000248.1 GCA_001438005.1 Verrucomicrobia subdivision 6 bacterium BACL9 MAG-120507-bin52
GTGGCCCGCTTAGAGGCCATTCCCTTCGCTCGTTTTACCGTCGAATGCCAAGCCCGCTTTGAACAGGAACACAAAGGCAAAAATCGTTGGGAACCTGCTCAACCGCTCATGGACTCAAACGAAACCTCCGAAGAGGAGAGTGGCGATGAGTCTGATGAGGAAGAGAAAGTTAAATCCAAGGAGTAACTCGTATGATCGTAAAAAAAGCCCGCCGTCCACGCCGTATGAACCGTTCTGCGCCCCGTCGCCGAATCGACATCAACGGCCAAGCCATTGACTTCCGTAATGTGGAACTTCTCCGTAAGTTCATCACGGAAACAGGCAAAATTTTGCCCCGGAAAGTTACCGGTATGCCGGCCTACCTCCATCGTCAACTCAACACCGCCATCAAGAGGGCTCGTAACGTCCTCCTCCTCAAATGAGCCGCCGTTGCCAAATCACTGGTGCCGTCCCCTCCCTCGGTCGCAAAATCATTCGGAGTGGTAAGTCGAAAAAGTCGGGTGGTATCGGTACCCACGTCACCGCCAACACCGCCCGTCGTTTCCGCCCGAATCTGCGGACGAAGCGCATCTACGTCACCGAGCTCGGTCGCCACATCACGGTTAAACTCACGGCCCGCGCCATGAAGACGATCGACAAGAATGGCGCCTACTCGACCCTGAAACGCGCCGGGTTGGTTTAACCCTGACCCTTCATCGACGGGAGATCAGAATTGAAGATTCTGCATCTTCTCGCCGCACCTCCCCGAACCCCATCCAGCACACAATTCTGGCAGACGGTTCAAGAGGAGTTGGGTTCAGGTAAAACTGTTTCTGCTTATCTCCTGCACGAGGGAGCCAGCGCCCTGCTCGACCCTCGCCTCGCAAAAGTGGTCGGCCAAGGACTACGGCTTTTTGCCTGCCCTCGCGCGGTTGACTCCTTTGCTCCTCAGGCAAAGGTCGAACTCGTTCTCGGCGGCCCAGGTCTTCTCGCCGAGCTGATCGAACGCTCTGACTCGATCGAATCCTATAACCCCTCATGAAAAGAGTCGCCATTCTTTGCCAAACCGGCCCCGCCGGAAAACGTCGTCTCGCGGAGGAGGCCCTTCGCCTCGCCGCGGGTCTCACCGCCACCGGTCGCTTGCGGGTTGATTTGATCCTCTCCGCCTCCGCCCTTGCCCTCCTCCAACCCGAAATGGGCGGCCCCATCGGCACCTGGGAATCGGTCATCTCGCCCCAAACCAGAATCCTCGTCCCCTCGGGAACCCCACTTCCCTCCTCCCCCCCCGTCACCTTCCTGCCCAATGGAGACCCAGAGAAAGTTGCCCAAGGAGCTGACCTCATTCTACGGTTTTAAGGTTTTCGCTCGACTCCCCCCATTCTCTCCTCCATCCGATTAGAGATCCCATGCTCGATCGCGCCCACCTGAAACACCTTCACTTCCTCGGCATTGCCGGCACGGGCATGGGCACGGTCGCGGCCATGTTCCGCAAAATCGGCCTTCAAGTCACCGGCTCCGACCAAGCCGTCTACCCCCCCATGTCCGATTTCCTGCGCGATCAAGGCATCACCTTTCATGAAGGCTATGCCGAAAAGAATCTCTCCCCCAAACCCGACCTCGCTGTCGTGGGTAACGCCCTCTCCCGCGGCAACCCTGAACTTGAAGCAGTCCTCTCCCACCGCATCCCCTTCGTCTCTTTGCCTGAACTCCTCCGTGGTTGGTTCCTTTACAAAACCCGTAATCTCGTCGTCTCCGGCACTCACGGCAAAACCACCACCTCAACCATGCTGGCCTTCCTTCTCGAAAAAGCTGGCCTTCACCCCAGCTGGTTTATCGGTGGCGTCCCCCTCGACCTCCCCGCCGGGTGCCACCACGGAACCGGCCCCTTCTGGGTCCTCGAGGGCGACGAGTACGACACCTCCTTTGCTGATAAACGCAGCAAATTCCTTCAGTACCTCCCCGAACTGGTCATTCTCAACAACGTCGAATTCGACCACGCCGACATCTACCCCGACCTCGCTGCCATTCAGAAATCGTTTCGCCAACTCCTCCAGCAAGTCCCGCAAAACGGCCTGGCTCTCATCAATGCCGACGATCCGAACACCCTC
>LIBO01000249.1 GCA_001438005.1 Verrucomicrobia subdivision 6 bacterium BACL9 MAG-120507-bin52
CAGAACTGGGACAAGATCGTCAAACTGAGCGAGTCCGGCAAAACGGTGCAAGGCGTCGTCAAAGGAATCGTCAAGGGCGGCCTGATGGTGGATGTCGGAGTCGAGGCGTTCCTGCCCTCCTCCCAAATCGATATCAATCCCCCGAAAAACCTCCGCGAATTCCTCAACCAGACTTTGGAATGCCGAATCGTCAAACTGAATGAGGATCGCAAAAACGTTGTTCTCTCCCGTCGCGAGCTAATCGAAGAGGAGCGCAATGAGAAACGCTCCAAGCTCCTCGCCCACCTCGACAAGGGCGCCAAGGTCAAAGGACGCGTCAAAAATCTGACCGAATTCGGGGCCTTCGTGGATCTGGACGGTCTCGACGGCCTTCTCCACGTCACGGATATGACCTGGGGACGCCTCGGTCACCCCTCCGAAATGCTGCAAACCGGCCAAGAAATCGAGGTCCTTGTTCTCGAAATCGATAAAGAGCGCCTCCGCGTTTCGCTGGGCATGAAACAGATGTCGGAAAATCCTTGGGACAAGATTGCCGAAAAATATCCGGTCAATCTCAAGGTCCACGGGAAAATTACCAGCCTGGTTCCTTATGGAGCCTTCATTCAACTGGAACCTGGCGTCGAAGGCCTCGTGCACGTTTCGGAACTTTCCTGGACGCGCCGAATCAATCGGCCCAGCGACATTCTTCAGGAAGGGCAAGAGATTGATGCCATTGTCATCAGCGTCAGCAAGGAAGAGCAGAAACTCTCCCTCTCCGTCCGCCATCTCGAGGCCAATCCTTGGGAAGAGATTCATCTCCGCTACCCGGTAGGTCGCCCCGTGAAAGGCACCGTTCGCAACACCACCGCCTATGGCGCGTTTGTCGAGTTGGAGGAAGGTATCGACGGCATGATTCATGTTTCTGACATGTCGTGGACGCGGAAACCCGCCCACGCATCCGAAATGCTCAAGAAAGGCGATACGGTGGAAGCTCAAGTCCTCGGAATCGACAAAGCCAATCAGCGAATCTCCCTTGGGCTCAAACAGCTGGCGGAAGATCCTTGGAAAGAGGTCGAGAACCGCTTCAAAATCGGTCAAATGGTCAAAGGCACCGTCAGCAAGGTCGCCAGCTTTGGCGCCTTTATCCAACTCGAAGGCGAACTGGATGGTTTGGTGCACATTTCTCAGATTTCAGAAGAGCGCGTCGCCAAGGTGAAAGACGTCCTCAAGCCCGGCCAAGAGATCGAAGCCCGTGTCATCCGCCTGAACAAAGCGGAACGCCGCATCGGTCTCTCCATCAAAGCCGCCGCTTACTCCGACGAGGCGTTCGAAAAGGAGCAGCGCGTTCTGGAAGACACCTCCAAATCGTCCGACTTCTTGGGTGGCATGGAAGCTGCCTTTGAAAAGGCCGAGGAAGAGTATCGCCCAGGCGAAGGCGCCAAAAGCTAAGCCGAACGCTCCCTTCGGCCTCACCCTATGCCCTCCGACGACATTCTTCTCGAAACCGAGGAGAAGATGGAAAAGACCCTCCGCAAAGTGGAGGAGGATTTTCAAGGAGTTCGCACGGGCAAGGCCTCGGCCTCCCTGGTTGAGAATCTGCGCGTGGAAGCTTACGGTTCGACCATGCGCCTCAAAGAGCTCGCAGGCATCACCGCCCCCGAACCTCGCCTGCTCGTGGTCCAACCTTGGGACGCCACCACCGTGGACCCCGTTCGAAAAGCCTTGGAGGAATCCCAGCTCGGCATCACCCCCCAAGTGGACGGCAAAATCATCCGTCTACCAATCCCCCAACTCTCAGAGGAGCGTCGTCGCGATCTGATCAAGTTAATCGGTAAATTAGCCGAGGATGGTCGCGTCGCCCTTCGCCACGAACGCCGTCACGGTCTCGAAGCCCTCAAAAAAGAGCAGAAGGATGGCAAAATGACCGAAGATGATTTGAGCACGGGCGAAAAAGAGGTGCAAAAGCTGACCGATCAGTACACCGGCAAGATTGAAGCGCTGGTCACCAGCAAAGAGGCCGAGCTACTCAAAGTTTGATCGGGCAACACGCCTACGGCTT
>LIBO01000250.1 GCA_001438005.1 Verrucomicrobia subdivision 6 bacterium BACL9 MAG-120507-bin52
GCGCGGACCCTGACCACTTCGATTGGGCAGTTAACGATCAACGATTTTTACATTGGGGCTTCCACCACGGGCAGGAACCCAATCAATCAATAATAGCGGAACGATTAACATTAACACCTTAAGCCAGAGGGCGAACAGTACTTTGGCCACGGCCTATATGACCACCTTTGCGGGTGGGACGGTGAACCTTCTTGGAAACAACAACAGCACTGTTTACAGCGGGATCCGGTTAAACGGATCGACCACGCTGAATCTGGCTGGCGACGAGAGTCTTGGTACGGCCGATCTCTATGTGCAGGGTGGCACTAGGACTTATAATCTGGGGCTGACCACCGGTTCCTCCTCCGCGGTGACCTTGGCCAACAACCTGATCATTACCAATGGAACAACGACAACTGTAATGAACATTGCTCCTGGAGATGGAAAAAGTCTGGCTCTGAACGGTCTCATTTCTAGTCCGTCTGCTTCAGGTGGCCTTGTCAGTTTCGGGGCAGGCACGATTTCGATTACGGGCACCAACTCTTATAACGCCAAGTCGCAAATTGTAGGCGGGGGCAAATTAGAAGTGGCCAAATTGGCTACCACAACGGGATCAGCCCTTGGAACAGCTGGAGAAGGCACTGCCGCCAATCTTACCTTGGATAACGGGACTTTGAGTTATATCGGAAGTGGTGAGACCAATTCACGTAACTTCACGATCGGGACGGGCGGGGCTCGGATCGAAGCAAACGGCACTGGGTTGCTACGAATGAATTCAACCGGAACCGTTGCAACCAGTGGAGACGGGGCTCGCACTCTGACTTTGGCGGGTGCGAATACAGCAAACAACTCGTTCTATTTAAAAGTGGCCGATGGAGCTGGGGGTGTCACCACTGTGGTCAAAAACGGCACGGGAGTATGGCCATTGTGGGTACCGGTTCGACTTATTCGGGCGGGACCGAGGTCAGGGGTGGGACATTGATCGCTGCCAACGGGAATACATCCGGTTTCGGTACAGGGGAGGTTCGTCTTTATGACGGGACGACCTTTAAGGCGAGCGGAACCACCACCCGGGTATTTACCAACGCTTTCCGGACAGAGGGCGACATTAAGATGGATTGGGTACAAGCCCAATCCGCCGTCAACCTGACCAGCGATACCAAGATTACCGTCATGGGTACCAATTCTGCCGGGGCTGTTTCCGTAACCTTCAATGGGGCTATCGGAGGTGCGGGCGGGTTGACCAAGTCAGGACTGGGGAAAATGACTCTTTCCGGAACGAACAGCTACTCAGGGTCAACATCACTCTTGCAGGGGACTTTGTTGGTACAGAACAGTGCAAGTATCGCATCGAGCTCAGGCACGACAGTAGATGGTGGCTTACTTCAGGTGGACGGCAGTGCGGGTGGTGTGACGGTGAACACTGGGGGAAGTCTTGCTGGTTCAGGAACGGTGGGGGCGCTGACCTTGAACAGCGGGTCCCTACTCAAGCCTGGAAACAGCCCTGGGAATCTGACGGCGAGCTCCTCCGTTTGGAATGCGGGTGCCACGTATGCGTGGGAGATTGCGAACCTAGCTGGAACCGCTGGGACCGATTGGGATCTGTTTACGGTGACGGGTGCTTTGGATTTAAGTGCGCTTTCCTCGTCGGCCGCATTCAATCTGACTCTGAATTCGTCAGGGGCACTGGCTGGATTTAGTAATACGAATGAGTACACCTGGACCTTTGCCAAAGCGGCCGGTATCACGGGTCTCTCTTCGACCGATGCGGGAACCGATATTAGCAGTCTGTTCAATATTTCAGCGACGAACTTTAATGAGGGTACAGGGCCGGCGAATGGGTTCAAAGTGGTGGTGGGTGAAACCAGTGCAGGTTACACCAGCCTGAATCTCTTGACTGTGCCTGAGCCCTCGGCTGCCTCACTCATGGGGATTGGTCTGGCCGCACTGATGATCCTCCGCACTATTCGTCGCCGGCAGAGCTAAAAAAAGGAGCCTCCACATGAACAAACCAGCGAACAAACCAACGAACAAACCAACGAACAAA
>LIBO01000251.1 GCA_001438005.1 Verrucomicrobia subdivision 6 bacterium BACL9 MAG-120507-bin52
CCGACACGAGTGACCCGAGGATCGTTTTTAATTTTAAAGACTGGCCCGCTCATTTCATTCATCGCCTTCAATTCTGCCTGACGCATCTCGGCATCGGTCACCATGGTGCGGAACTTGTACATGGTGAAAGGGGCGCCATGACGACCACTACGCTTTTGACAAAAAATCGCTGGCCCAGATGATTCCAGCCGAATGGCCACCCAGATGAGCAAAAGAAGGGGTGAAATCAAGATGATGAGCAGGGCACTCGCGACGCGGTCGAAAATCATTTTTAGAATCGATTGCCACGCCCCGGCCCGAGTGGTGCGAAAGACGAGAAGATTTTGATCCAGCACCTCCTCAAAGTGGGCTTGGGCAATCTTGGCGCCGACGAAGTGAGTGCTAAGCCAGGCTTCCACTCCCTCCTCCTCGCAAGCCTGGATCGCTTGCGTGGCCCAAGCAAGGTTGGTGGATTCCACCTCAAAGAGGACGATCCCAGCCGACTCATCGTGCAAAATCTGGACAAAGTCATCGAGGGAGGTCTTGGCGGGATTGAGGTGTCGGGCGACTCGTATTCCAGATCCAGAGTCGGAAAATAGATCGGGCCATCGTCGCGCGCCAAATTCGGTGTCGGATATTAAGATGAGATTGGTGCTGTATTTGCGGTTTAGCTTTCGGAAAAGGCGAAGTTTTTGCAGGAGAGTTTGCCGCAAGAAAAGAATCAGCGTTAAGGTGGGAACAAAGAATAAAAAAACCAGCCGGCTCGGACTTTCCTTGAAGAAAAAGATTAGAGAAATGGCCAAGAGAAAGAGGATCAGCGCGACTTCCAAAAGTGAGGCGATTCGGCCGGAGGAGCTAAGAGCCAGATGACGGTAGAAGCCGCGCCGCTCCAGCACGATGGGGGTCGCCACCGCCATGAGCAGCGCGTAGGGAAGATAAATAAAACTATCCCCGATTTCGCGGGACTCGATCGGGAGAGCTGCCGGAAGGAGCTGGATGCGTATCCAGTAGGCGAGAAACAGCGCGCTGAAGGCGAGGAGCCCGTCGATGAGCTGAAGGGCAACGCGGGAGTGGCGGTGATCGTTTAGGAGCATGTTTCGTTTTTATTGTGCACGAACTGCCAGAATTCGCCAAGCGGTGGAAAGCGTAGAGGAAAGATCGGAGGCCAGAGTGGAGGGCCCGCCATGACGAAGCGCCAGATCGGAGGCAAGGCCGTGCCATAAGACGGCAAGGCGCGCGGCGTCAAAAGGTGGGATTCCTTGGGCCAGCAGGCCCCCCAAAAGTCCGGCCAGCAGATCGCCCATGCCGGCGGTGGCTTGGGCGGGTCCACCCGTACTATTAAAACTGAGGGGATGATCGGGGCCGGCCACGAGAGAGTGAGGGCCTTTGGCGATAAGGAAGGTGGAGGGAAATTTCTTTAACCACACGAGGGCAGATTCCGCCCGATCTTGAACCGGGGCACCAAGCAAGCGGGAAAATTCCCCGGCATGGGGAGTGAGAAGAATTGGGCCGGTGGCGGATGTTAGAACCTGGGGGTGGTGGGCGACCACTTCCAGCGCTCCGGCGTCCAAGACGATGGGAATGGTCGTTTGTGGCAGAAGTTGAGTGAGAAATTTTTTCAAATCGGCTGAGGGTGGCAGGCCAGGGCCGATGACGAGCGCGGTTGCCCCATCGAGAAAGAGTTCTGGCGGAGGGTGCTGGCTTGGTTCGAGAGGATGGAGGAGGAGTTCAGGCATTGAAGGGGAGAGAGATTCGGGAATGGGGCGATCGGCAAACAGTCGAACATAGCCAGCACCTGACCGAAGAGAGCCGATGGAGGTCAGGGCGGCAGCTCCTGGAAATTGGGAAGAACCCGCCCAAAGGTGAACCACGCCCGAAGATCGTTTGTGCGCATTGGCTGGACGGGTTGGCAGGATGGAGTGGGCTTCGCAGGGGAGGAAGAAATCGGCCATGGGTTTGGGTGGGGGGATGGCAAAATCAATCGGGACGGCTCGGAGTTGCCCCACCCAAGGGAGAGCGGAATCTTTGAGGCAACCGGATTTGACT
>LIBO01000252.1 GCA_001438005.1 Verrucomicrobia subdivision 6 bacterium BACL9 MAG-120507-bin52
CTTTAACCGCTTTATTAAGAAATCCACCACCTCCCCCTAACCCAACCCTAACCTCGCCCCCAAGTCCCACCTATATATGTTACAATTGTAACACGAATACGAGGATGCGGAACCTTCCCCCGTCTGTAAAAATTCGGCTTCTCCCCATCGGTTTCTACCCCTCCCATCCCCTCGCCCCCATGCCCACCTATTCATGTTACAATTGTAACATGAATACGATGTCACCCATTCGTGGCTTGCCAAAGACGCCAGTAGGCCCCTTTTCTTCTCAGCAACTCCTCCCCTTTGCCCTCCTCCACGAGACGGCCTTTTTCCAAAACCAGGATCCGATCCGCCCGATGGGCCGCGTGGAGTCGATGGGTCACCAGCAACGTCGTCGGCCGACTCATCAACTTGCCCAAAACATCCAGCAACTCTCTCTCCGTCGTCGCATCCAGCGCGCTGGTGGGTTCGTCCAGCAGCAGAATCGGGGCATCCCGCAAAAAAGCCCGGGCAATTCCAATCCGCTGCCGCTGGCCCCCACTCAACATGACCCCTCTCTCCCCCACCTGCGTCTGGTACCCGTTGGGCAGTGCCAGGATAAATTCATGCGCTTGCGCTTCTTGCGCCGCGATTTCAATCTCTCGAAACGAAGCCCCCAGTCGCCCATACGCGATATTCTCCTGCACGGTTCCGCTTAACAGAATCGTCTCCTGTAAAACCAGAGCCTGCCTCGATCGCAAATCTTGCTTGGCCAAATTTCGTAAATCGATTCCATGGATGGAAATCTGTCCCGTCGACGGATCGTAAAAACGGGGCAGAAGGGACAGCAGAGTCGTCTTACCCGCTCCCGTTCCGCCCACCACCGCCACCGATTCCCCCGGCTGAATGCGAAAGGTCAAACCCTGCAACACCTCATCCCCTCTCGCATACCGAAATCCCACCCCCTGAAACTCAATCGCCCCCGGCCCCGCCGGCAAACGTGCTGGGGATTGCGGATCGGGCACATCATCCGGCGTATCCAATACTTCAAAGACTCTTTGCGCGGCCGCCGCCGCTCCCTCCATCGACCAAGCCGTATAACTTAACTGCTCTAAGGGCGAGTAGAGCATTCCCAGGTAGGCCAAGAAAACCAGCAGGTCTCCCAATGTCATTCGCCCCGCCATCACCTCCCCCGCACCTACCCATAACAGTGCCGCCGTGCCCAAAGCCAGCAATGTCCCCACCACCAGTGTGCTGGCCACATTCGTCATCGAGAGGCGTAAGTTCGCTTCCAGTGATTCCCGAGCTTCCCGACGAAAAAGATCCACCTCATGCGACTCGCGGCCAAAAGCATGCACCACTCGGATACTGGAAAGTCCCTCACTCGCCTTCGCCAAGACATCGCTCTCCTGGGCCTGCAGGGCCGCTGTCTCCCTTCGGATCCGACCCGCGTAACGCAAGATCGCCATCATCAGGAGCGGGACCACCCCTAAAGAGAGAAGCGCCAACAAGGGGCTCATCCGCCACATAACAACAAAAGTTCCCACCAACGTCAGCACCGAACCCAAAATCGTGGCAAACCCCCGATTAAAGTAGGTCTGGACGGCCTGCGCATCATAGGCCACCCGAAAACTGGAGTCGGAACTTCGCCGCCCATCGTGGAATCGCAGGGGTAAAGATTGCAGATAGGCATATAACTCTGTTCGAACTCGCAAAAGAGCCTGCAGTCCCACCTCAATCAAAGTGTAGGTTTGGGCCAAATTTACCGCACCCCAAAGGAGATGGATGCCCACCAAAACCCCGCACGTCAGGGAAAGTGCCGCGGGAAACGACCACCCCCCGTCTCCCCAAGGAAAATGAATTCCGCCTTGCGGCGCGGGCAAAATCGAATCCACGACAAACTTTAAGGGCCAAGGTTTTAGTAAATTCAACAGGGTCGCCGCAATGAGAAGGGCAAACGCCACCAGAATTCGCCCCGCAAACGGGCGATAGTAGCGCAAAATCCGCCACATCAGACTCATCCCTGATCCACCTTTCCACTTAAGGGCAAGAGCTGGGCC